>NZ_CP115769.1 GCF_027912835.1 Paracoccus sediminicola | reverse complement strand
CGGTGAGGTGCAAAACGATCTAATCTTGAACGCGTTCAAGATCGACTTGCGGGTGCTGGGCCCGAACGATGTCGGGCCCAATTCTTCAGATCAAGCGGCGTCTTTGGGACCCCAAGGATGATGGCATTTTCATTCGAAATCCTGTAGCAGGGCTTTCACGAAACAACAGCTTGGCAATGCCGTGCCGCGAGGTGATGGTGGAACTGGTCTGGGTGCTCGAGCGCGCCTATGGGCTGTCGCGATCCGAGATCGCGGGTGAGGTCGACGGGCTTTTGTCAGCGCGCGAGATCGTCGTCGAAGCGGCAGAGCGCGTCGGACGGGCGGTCGAGCGCTACCGGCAAGGCGGAGCGGGGTTTTCGGATCACATGATTGCGCTTGCGGGCCATGAGGCAGGTTTTGGCGAGGTCTTCAGCTTTGACCGAAAGGCGACCGCACAGGCGCGTATGAGCATCGTACCCAAGCAATTCTAGTCCCCCAGCAGGTTCGCGGCGGGGTTATCGGTGATTTCGACATCGGCGTAATAGGCCTGTGCCTGGCCGGGATCGCGGTGCAGCGACAGCTGCATGGCGGCGGCGAGCGGCGCGCCATCCAGCGCCGCCTGCGTCAGGAATCCCGCGCGCAAACCGTGCGGGCTGGCAAAGTCCCGTGGATAGCCGGCCAGTTCTAGGCGATGGGCGACGATCTCACGGAACCCGCCCGGCGTCAGGCGACGTTTCAGCACCCGGTCGGCTTGGCTGACCGGACGGAAGAGCGGCCCACCGATGATTCCGGCGGCCTCGATCCAGGCCAGCACCGAGCGTGCCGGAAACCCTTTCAGCGGCAGCCAGGGAGCCTGATCGAGCGTGGTAGTCTTGGTGTGCAAGAGGCGAATACGGATCAGCCCGCGCTCCGCCATTGGCCGGGCGTCGATATCGTCGAGATTCAGCGCCGTGACCTCGGAGCGCCGGCGCCCGCCGCTGGCCCAGGCCAGCGCCAGGGCGGCGTGATCTCGCAGGTCGCGCCTCACGCCGGTGCGGCAGGTCGCCAGCATCGCCCTCAGCACCTCGCGAGTGATCGGGTTTTCGGATTTGCGCTGGCGCGGCCGGGCCACGGCCCGCCGCGCCTTGATGCGGGCTTCCTTGATCAGCGGCGCGTCAAAGGGAGAGCGAAGGTTCTTCATCCGGTGGAAGGCACGCCAGCTTGCGATGCGGCGATCCAGTGTCGACGGGGCAGGAGCGGCGTATCCGCGCCTCAGTCCCGCGGCCACCAGGGCCTCGGCTGCCTCACGGGCCGGCCCGGTCGCGTCGCGCAAATCCCGCGCATGATCGAGGATGAAGCGCAGCGCCACCTCTTCTTCCTCGGGCCAGGCGAGTGCGGCACCGAACGCAGCAGCCTTCCAGGCCCCGATATAGGCCAGATCCTGTTCATAGGCGCGGAGCGTGTTCTCGGCCGTGCCCCGGCGGAAGAGATCCGTCAGCGCGTCCTGGTCGGCGGGCGTGAGCGACGACGGGAGGGGCAGGGGTTGAAGTTGTGACATCAGGTTGCTATCATTGATAATGGATTGATGGAGAACGAGCCATGGCACAGCTGATCGTGCGGGATGTCGACGAGACCACGGCGCAGGCCCTGCGGCTGCGGGCGGCAGCCAATGGCCGCTCGGTCGAGGCCGAACACCGGATGCTCTTGCGCGAGGTGCTGGGCACGCCCGGCCAGTCCGAGGACTTCGCAGCGGCGGCGGCCCGGTTGCGGGCCCGCCTCGATCGCGGCACCGACAGCGCCGCGCTGGTGCGCGCGGGACGGGACGCGCGCGCGTGAGCGACGCCGTCGCCGGGCCAAGCTCCGGACCCTGTGTGGTCGATGCCAGCACCGCGCTGAAATGGGTCCTGCAGGAAGAGGGCAGTGAAGCTGCCGTCACGCTGCTCGACGGACGGCCACTTTACGCCCCGGCTCTGATCTACATCGAGGTCGCGAATGCGCTGTGGTCGGCCGTACGGCGGCAGCGACTGCTGCCGGAAGAGGCGGCCGATGCCCTCGACCTGATCACCCGGGCGCCGCTGCGCCAGGGAGCAGAGGATGCCTCCCTGGCACAGCGGGCGCTGCAGCTGTCGCTCCTCCTGGATCATCCGGTCTATGACTGCAGCTATCTCGCCCTGGCGATGCGGCACAAGGTGCCGGTGGTGACCGCGGATCGCCGCTTTGTCCGGGCCGCGGCGGCGGTGCCCGAGGCCGCGCCCTTCGTTCGCCAGTTGGGCGATTCTGCGGCGCATTGAGGCTCTCCCTGACCGGTTTCCCCTCCCATGATAGCGGAATGTCGGTCCTTCTTCAACACTATCGATAATAGCATCTTATCGACAGTAATAAAGGAAAAAGAAACATGCTTCAGTGATCCGCAGTTATCATCTATTATGCGGATATGAGCGATTTGGACGACTACTGGTTTGATCCATTGGACGATGCAAATCCGGCCGATCCGCCCCTGCCGCGGGCGGATCGGCGCGCTTTGGTCGATCCCACTGCCTGGCGCGCGGCCGAGGCGGCTTGCGCCGTGGACCTGGCGCGGGCCGCGCAGGCCATCGGCCGGTTGGACGGGCTGCTGGCAAGTCTGGACGAAAAAACGCGCCGCGGTCTGATTGCCCGGCTGGCATTCAGTGAGGTCGTGTCCATGCTCTGGGCCGCGGGGACGCCGATCCCGCAAGACGTGCTGATCCGCGACCTGGCCGATGCGCCGTCCTCGGTCGACCTGGAAGCGCTGGCTCTGGCCCGGTGGGCCATCGGGCGGTTGCAGGGCAGGGGGCGTCTGGAGGCGTTGCGGGATTTCCTCGGGCTGCACCGGGGGGGGCAGGGGCGGGGCGACAGCGACCTGCTGCGCCCGACCGGAGCCGATTTTGACTCCGAGACCGAGGGGTTTGCGGCGGGACTTGCCGCACTGGAGGGGTGCCATGCGATCACCCGGGCAGCGTTCGGATGCCGGCTCTGGCGGCTTATCGATCTGTCGCCGGACGGGCACCAGCTGGAAGCGATGTGCTGGGCGGCACGGGCCATGGCGGACAGCGCGGGGCCGCTGGTGATGGTGCCGATGGGACAGGCCGGGCGGCGAGTTTGGACGATAGGTGGTGATGCGGAAGAATTTCTGAGGGCGTGGTGCGGGGCCATTGCGGCCGGCTGCGAGGCGGGGTTCCGCGTGATCCGGCAGCTGATGGACTGGGCAGATCGGGCCAGGCGAACGACGGCGAGGATCAAGGGCAGCAATGCGGAATTGGTGATCGATGCGCTGGTGGTGCATCCAGTGGTTTCCGCCGCTGCGCTGGAAGCCGAAGCGGCGATCAGCCGCGATACCGCCGAGCGGCTGCTGGCGCGCTTGCAGGGACTAGGGCTGGTGCGCGAGATCACGGGCGGAACGCGGTTCCGGCTGTGGACGGCGGTGCTGTGACCACAAGCCCGGCCGTCGTCTCGCCCCAGCACCGGCATTGCCAAGTTGTTGTGTCGTGAAGCCCCTGCTACAGGATTTCGAATGAAAATGCCATCATCCCTGGCGCGCCTTAAGGGCTTCCGCTTTCCCCGCGAGATCATCGCTTATGCCGTCTGGGCCTATCATCGCTTCGCTCTGAGCTCGGCCGACGTCGAGGACCTTCTGGCAGAGCGCGGCGTGATCGTCAGCCGCAAAACCGTCCGGCTGTGGGTCAACCGGTTTGGCGCGCATTTCGCCAATTGTATCCGGCGTGACAGGCCCGCGCCGTCGGACAAGTGGCATCTGGACGAGGTCGTCATTCCAATTCGTGGCAGGAAGCACTGGCTCTGGCGGGCGGTTGACGCCAATGGCGACACGCTCGACATCCTCGTGCAAACCCGCAGGAATGCCAAGGCGGCAAAGCGCTTTCTGGCAAGGCTCATCGCGCGTTTCGGGCGGCCTCGCGTTGTGATCACCGACAAGCTGCGCAGCTATTTTGCGCCGCTCCGGAACCTGGCTCCCGGCGCCGACCATCGGGCGCACAAGGGCCTGAACAACCGCATCGAGGGCTCACACCGACCAACCCGAAAGCGCGAGAAGATAATGGGGCGCTTCAAATCTCAACGACAGGCGCAGAGGTTTCCCGCCGCCCATGACCAGATCAACGCTATCTTCAAACCCCGCCGCTATCGCCTCACCGCCAACTCCTATCGTCATGCAAGGGCAGATGCGTTCAGCCTCTGGGACGACTATGCCCGCGAGATGACCGCGTGACCGGCTTCACACAGACTGCAACACACTAGGGTCAGGACCCATTGATTTCCGTCTAGGGGCGTGATTCAGGGCTCGAAAAACGAGCGGTGAACATGTCTGATCTTTTCTGGTTGAGCGACGCGCAGATGGCACGTCTTGAGCCCTTCTTTCCAAAGTCCCACGGCAAACCCCGCGTCGATGATCGGCGTGTGTTGAGCGGGATTATCTTCATCAACCGCAACGGGTTACGGTGGCGAGATGCCCCTGCTGCCTATGGCCCTCATAAGACGCTTTACAACCGCTGGAAGCGGTGGAGTGACAAGGGTGTCTTCGCCCGGATGATGGCCGGTCTGGCCGCCGAGCACGGCGAAAAGAAGACTGTGATGATCGACGCCACCTACCTGAAGGCCCACCGAACAGCGACCAGCATGGGCGTGAAAAAGGGGGGCGTGGACGCCTGATCGGCCGCACCAAGGGCGGCATGAATACGAAGCTGCACGCCATCTGCGACAGCGAAGGCTGGCCCCTGAACCTGTTCGTCACGGCGGGTCAGGTCAGCGATTACATCGGCGCAAGAGCACTGCTGAGCAGCCTGCCAGATGTCGACTGGCTGCTTGGGGACCGAGGATATGATGCCGACTGGTTCCGGGAAGCATTGAAAGACAAAGGGATACACGCCTGCATCCATGGTCGGAAGCAACGGAAGAAGACCGTCAAATACGACAAGCGCCGCTAAAACGACGCAACCGGATCGAAATCATGTTCGGCAGGCTCAAGGATTGGCGGCG
Organism: Paracoccus sediminicola; assembly: GCF_027912835.1. Taxonomy (NCBI): domain Bacteria; kingdom Pseudomonadati; phylum Pseudomonadota; class Alphaproteobacteria; order Rhodobacterales; family Paracoccaceae; genus Paracoccus; species Paracoccus sediminicola. Next base: position 141,151 of record NZ_CP115769.1, on the reverse strand, counting down.
AGTAGCAACACGTTACGACCGATGCCCGAAAGTCTTCCTCTCAGCCATCGCTCTCGCGGCAACCGTCATCTACTGGCTATGAGTCCTGACCCTAATGGAGCACGGTAAGATAAATGTAAGCGGAGCGTTGCGAATTTTGTCGACAACAAGATGGCACACCGCTCGCGCTGTTCTCACTGGCCTCGAACAGCGCGGGATACTCGACTATATCTCAAGTGGGAAAGCGCGAGATGCGCATTCCCATTACAAATTGGCGATCAAAGATGGATGAAAAAGGCAAAGCCCAACTCGACAAGTTCAAGGAAGCAGCCCGCCAGCTAGAGACGGACGACGACGATGAACGATTTGAGGAACGGCTCAAGCAGATCGTGAAGCAGAAGCCGGACGACAAGAAATCGTCCGACTGATCCGGCTTGTCACACAGGTTGATGATGGCCCATGCGGAATGGGTGTGTCAAATGTACAATCGCCTAAAAATAGCATGAATATGGCTTCGGTAATCCATCGTGTGAAACAAAAGCGATGATAGTAACGTAACGTCATACTTGGCCGTGGCCGAAGTGCGACGCCCTGTGCGCCAAGGTCAGAAAACAGGCGCTCCTGATACGTCTGGGAATTGCGAACTGAGAAAAACCCGTCCGTGTGCGGCTGAAGTTTTTGGCTGCTCTGGCAGAGCGCCTTTGCGCGAATGCGCTCGTCGCGGCAGAACGGCGTGTCGATGCCTGGATCGTCGGTCGGCTGGACGATGACATGCGAAGGTGGCTCGATGGACTTCTGGCCGAAGATGCGGGCGGCTCGGTCACGCGGTTCGTCTGGCTGCGTCAGCTCGAGATCGGACGCTGCCGCGTGACCTACCTGCGATCTGGGGGGCGGAGTAACCCGAACCCTCGGGCCTCGCCCGCGATCGCGGCGGGGTCAGATCGTGACCATGGCGGACACGGCGGGCGGCAATTCGACCGGCTCGAAGGTAATGTCGGGGGCGGGGCTTTTGCGGGCCAGGGTCGCGCGGGTATAGAGGCTCTCGTAACCATCCAGCATTCTGTCCCGGCTGAACAGGCGGCGGACGCGGTTATGCGGGCGGTGGCGCGAGATCGCCATTGCAGTCAGCAGCGCCCGTGCCAGCCCCTTGGCATCCTCGGGGGCGGCGAATGCGCCGCAATCGCCGATCACCTCTTCGGTCGCGCCGATACGGGTACTGGCGACCGGCAGGCCGCAGGACATCGCCTCGATCGCCACCAGCCCGAAAGGCTCCTGCCATTGCGGCGTGAACAGCATGGCCGAGGCCGCGCCGATCCTGTCTGCCAGATCGTGCCCCGACAGATGACCGCCATAGCGGATGCTCTCGCCCAGCAGCGGGCGCAGCCGGGTTTCGAAATAACCGCGATGTTCGATGGTCCCGAACAGCGTCAGCGGAACGCCCGCGATGCGCGCCGCCTCGGCGGCCAGATGCGGGGCCTTGTTGGGTGTGATCCGCCCGGCCCAGACCGCGCTGCCATCGCCCTCTGCACGAAAGGGCCAGTCGGCCATGTCGATGCCGTTGCCGACCACCGCAGCCTGCGGCGGCGCGCCCTCGGGCCACCACAGCGCCGCCTGCGAGGATGAGCAGACGGTGAACAGGTTCCACGGCGCGACCGAGGCATGGACCGCGCGTTGCAGCGCGCCGAAGGGCGGAACGTGCAGCGAGGTGACCGTGGCCTGCCGCGCCACCTGTGCATATCGCAGGGGATAGCGGTGCAGGCTGTTGTTGTGGACCAGATCGAACCCGCCCTCGCGGATGGCCTCGATACAACCCGCGAAGGCCCGGTCGATGACCGCATTCAGCGCATCCGTGCCATGACAATCGTGCCACGGGTAATCCGCGTCGTAATGGCGCGCGATGATCGGATGGACCGGCAAGCCCGGATCGCTGTCACCCGATGCGAACAGCGTCACGTCATGTCCGCGCGCCATCAGCCCGCGCGTCAGATGCCAGGCATGAGCCTCCATCCCGCCCATGAACGGGGGCGCGATGGGGTGGCGGATATGGGCGATGACGGCGATCCGCATCAGACCGTCTTCGCGACAAGAAATTCCGCCTGCGCCGCCTCGACCTGCAGGCGACGGGCCTCGCCCGACCGCTGCGCAGGGGCGATCGCCTGCAGCCGGTCGATCACCCGACGGGTGTTGGCATAGGGCATGTGGGGTTCCTGCCGGCACAGCGCGAAATCGCGTTCGTCAGGCTCTCGCAACACGATCAGCCCGTCCGGGCCGTTCTCGATCAGGCCCATCAGGCGGAAGGCGTAGAGCCAATGCTCCATCGTGCGATGCCCCCATTTCGAGGCGAAATATTCCGCATTCCGGATCACCGAGGGGATCTGGTGGATCGGCGGCATGCAATGGGGGTGATATTGGTGATAGACCCGCGCGCCCTTCAGCCACCAGATACCGATCCCGCGTTCGGCAAGGGTGCGACCGAAATCCGTATCCTCGCCGCCATAGCCCAGATAACCCTCGTCGAACCCGCCCGAGGCGTTCCAGTCGTCGCGATGGATGGCGAAGTTCAGCGACCAGAAGCAGCGGTAATCCTGACATTCGCGCAGCCCGGATTCGGGCGGGGCCTGCCGGTCCGAATGCCGCACGCCCAGCCTGTCGAAAAGGGCGAAATCCAGCCCCGCCGCCTCGGCCCCGTCGGGCAGATACTGCACCTCGCCCATCAGCAGGCCCCGCCCCGATTGCGCGGCGGCGGCGTAATCCGCGATCAACCGGGGCGCGGGGATGCAATCGACATCCACGGAGACCAGCACATCGCCCAAGGCCGCCCGTGCCGCCGCATTGCGAGCCGCCGAAAGCGGCAGCGCGCCATCTGTGGCATCGATCGGGATCTGGCGCAGCGGGAAGTCGGTTTCGGGCAGGTGCTCGTAGGGCTCGGCCTGCATCACCGCCACGATCAGTTCATCCGGCGGCGTCGCTTGCGCCTGAAACCCGCGAATGACGTTCGCCAGATGGTCGGCGCGCCCTGCGGCAATGGTCAGGGCCGAGATCGTGGACATTAGATGTTCCTTTCCTGCTGTCGGTCGATGGGGTCTGGCCCCAGATGCGGTCGCACAGGCGCGTCAGCCACCGGGCGGTCGCTGGCGCGGCGTCCTCTCCTGCCAATCGCCGCTGGATGGCGGCGTCGTGCGTTCGTTCGGCCTCGGCCAGCGCGGCCTGCCAGGCATGGGCCGAGGCAGGCAGATAGGGCAGATGCAGCGCCGCCCCAGAACGGCCAATCGCCCGCGCCTTGTCCTGCTGTTCGTCGAAATAGCGCCACTCGGGCACGACGATCCAAGGGCGCGCGGCGGCCAGCACCTGATGGCAGGTGGTGTTGCCTGCGGAAGAGACGATCAGATCGGCGGCGGCGATATGCTCGGCCGCGTTGTCGACCCAACCCGCCAGATGCAGATTGGCGGGCAGCGTGGCGTGCCAGTCGCGCTGGATCTTGCCGATAACGATCCAGTCCATATCCGGGAAGGCGCGGGCAGCGACGCCAAAGGCGGCATCGGCCCAGCCATCGCCGCCCCCGCCCGACACCACCACGGCCAGCTTGCGACCCGGCCCGATACCAAGCGCGCGGCGTGCGGCATCGCGGGCGGGGAGCGCCGCATTCACCCCGATGCCCGGCGCGTGAAAGGTCAGCGCGCGCATCCAGTCGGGGCGGTCCGGGTTGTCCAGATCGGCATGGAACGGCGCCAGCAGACCGGCGGCACCGCGGTAGGCGGCCATATGGCCGGGATCGCTGCGGTCGCCATGTTGCAGGATCTTCACATGCGGCACCGAGCACAGCCGCGCCAGTTGCGCAACCTCGGCGCTGACATCGCTGATCATCAGCGCGGGATCGGCCTCGTGAAACCAGCGCGTCATGGTTGCCATCGCCTGACGGATCGTGGGCCAGCCGACCGGCGCGCAATGCATCGTGTCTGGCGTGGCGATCCAGTCGGTCCGGGGCAGCGGTCCCGCGGGCGGTTCGAACAACGACGGGATGATGACGATCTCGACCCCCGGTCCGAGGGGCGGGAAGATGTCGTCGCGGGCGCAGAAGATGGTGACGGGCCGGTCCTGCGGCAGAGCATTGACGATGGCCGCGCAGCGTTCCGCATGGCCCCGTCCCTGATGGTGAACGAAATATCCGATGGGGCGCGGGCTCACCATCCTATTCCGCCGCGATGGGATGGTGGCGGGTCAGGCCGAAGCGTTGCATCCCGTCCAGAACGCCCAAGGCATGATCCTGCGCGCTGCGATAGGCCAGCCGCGCGGGCGCGACCTCGGGCAGCGCATTCGCAGGGACGATCGCGCGACGGAAGGCCGTCAGCATGTCCAGATCGTTGCCGCTGTCGCCCGCTACGACACAGTGATTGTGATCCAGCCCCAGCCTGCGCGCCTCGAACCGGATCGCCGCAGCCTTGCCCGCCCGCGCCGGCAGAATGTCGATCAGCCGGTCATGCGACAGGATCACCTGCGCGGGCAGCGCCGCCTCGGCCAAGGCCTCGCGGATGCGGTGGCGGTCACTGGCCGTGCCGAAATAGCTGAGCTTCCACGGGCGCTGATCGTGACGCGGCTGTGCGGTCAATGCCAGACGGTCAAGCGTCCGCAGGATCGCCGAGCGGTTCCATCCGTCCGAGATGAAATCGGCATAGGCCTTGCAGGGCTGCAGCTGGCCGTGCTCGCCCCACCGCCAGATCTCGCTTCCGACCGAGGCGATGAACAAATCGGGCGCAGGCAGGTTCCACGCCGCAAGAACTTGCCGCGCCTCGGTGACGGACCGTCCGGTGGCGACGGCGAACAGGATATGCGGATCGCGGCTGGCGCTCCATTCCGCGAAACGCTGCGCACCGCGCGCGCAGCCGGTCAGGGTGCCGTCGATATCGCTGGCAAGGATCGTGTGGGAGCGCGACGGTTGCGGGCGGTCACGGCGCAGATCGGCATAGACGGCAGCGACGCCATCGGCCCACCGCGCCCAACTATAGAGACGCCCTGCCCGTTCGGTAGCCTCGGCCACACGGGAATCGCGCTGCGAGTCGTCCAGAATGCTGCGGATCGCATCGGCGATGGCGTGCGTATCGCGCGGATCGACCAGCGCGCCATAGCCCAGACGATCGACGATATCGCCCGGGCCCCCGTTCTGCGTCGCCACCACCGGAACCCCGGCCTGCGCCGCCTCGATCACGGTCAGCCCGAAGGGCTCGTGCAGCGCCGGGTTGACGAAGACCCCACCCCTTGCCGCCAGTGCATAGAGCGAGGCGATATCGGCCTGATCGTGGTGACGCGGCAGCGCGACACGACCCCACAGATCGAAGCGGTCGACCAGATCGAACAGCTCGGCCACTGTCTGTGCTGTCTCGGTCTCGTCAGGGCGCAGACCGTCTCGCAACCCGGCCACGATCACCAGATTTGCGCGGTGCTGCAGATCGGGGTCGTTTGCATAGGCCCGCACCAGTGCCGGAAGGTTCTTCTTGCGGATCGGGCGAGCGATAGCCAGCAGGATGGGCTTTTCGGGATAGCGCAGAAAGGGAGCGATCAGTCGCCGCGCCGGGCGCAGGTCGTCGGTGCGCACCGCAAGGACGCCCGGACCGATGCGATGGGTCCGGCCCTCGGCGGTCGGATCATGGGCGGGGATCTGACGCTCGGCCTCGTCCCGTGATGAGGCGACGATGGCCGTGGCATTTTGGATCGCCCTTTCCTCCCGCGCGATACGCCGCTGCAAGGCCGCGCTTTGCGGGTCCGGGGCCTTGTCCAAGGCCAGAGAATGACTGGAGAAAACCCAAGGAATCCCGAATCGGGCCCGCGCAGCGGCGGCGAGTTCGGCCGCGTCCGAGAAATGCGCGTGGATCACATCCGGAAGGGTGTCACTTCCCGCCAAGAGGTCCAGAAAGGCGTCGTTCAGGGCGGGTATCTCGGCCTCCAGCGCCTCTTTCGACAGATAGGCCAGATTGGCTGTCCTCAGGCGGCGGATGACGCAGCGCGGGGCCACAATTTCGGCAGTCCGGGCGTGGATCGGGTCCAGCCCGTGACCGGAAAAGGCCCGCGTTACGATATCGACCTGATCGACATCCTCGCGCGCCGCCTGAGCCAGCGCCGCGCCCAGAACATAGGCGATATGGCCGCCCGTATCCTCGGTCACGCCATAGCGGACAGGCGGCGCCTTCAGGCAGCCACCCAATGCGACATGCATGATACGCATGGACTTTTCCAATCGGTTTAAAGAGCGTGTGGGAAATGTCTTCCATTTTCGTGATAACGCGCCCATGCCGCATCGCAGTTCCCCGCCGCCCTACTTGATAAAAGCTAACACCGCCGTGAACGCATCCGACACTGCAATCCAACGCTATGTTTTCGTTGGCGGTCTTCACCGTTCCGGCACGTCGCTGACGGCGCGTATGATCGCGGGCCTGCACGATGTGGCGGCCATCAGTGATGCCCCGGTGCCCGAGAACGAAGGCGTCTATCTGCAGGGCGCGATCCCCCACACCGCGCTGCACGGTCGCCCGATGCATTTCGCGACCGATCCCCGACAGCATCTGGCTGAGGGCTGCCGCTGGGACCGGCTGGAGACCCGCCAGCGGATCGAGGCCGACTGGGCCCCCTGGTTCGGCAAGGGCCGCTGGCGGGTCGAGAAATCGCCGGTCAACCTGACCCGGATGCGGCTCTACCAACAGCTTTTCCCGCTGAGCCAGTTCGTCGTGGTGATCCGCCATCCCCAGGCTGTGGCGGCGGCGGTGTCGAAATGGGTGGATGCGCCGCAGGCGGTTCTGATCGATCACTGGATCGCGGCGCACCGGCAGTTGCGCAAGGATCTGGACCGTCTTCATGCGGTGATGGTGCTGCGCTACGAGGATCTCGTCCGCGCCCCGCAAGCCCATCTCTCTGCGCTCGCGGCGTTTCTGGATGTCGAGGACCGCAGCGTTGATTACGATATCCGCGACGGCAATCGCGACTACGCCTATCCCGTGGACCCCAACCCGTCGCAGTTGCAGGCGATGGCTGAGTGGGGATACGGGCCGGGCGGCACCCTGACCGTGCCATCGCGCCTGCTACGACATCCACTGCGACGGGTCGCAGAGCGGGTCGAGGCGGCGTTCTCTCAGGCGACCGGATAGCCCGTCTGACCCTGATGCCGACGCTCATCTTAAGTGGTCCACAACCCGTATTCGTCAAGCATATCCGCTGACGGGCGCGTCAAACGCAGCTAACCATGGAGCAGCTTGTCCGGTTGGTGCGGCTCGGGAAGGGTCTTCTTCAAATGCGCGATCACAACCTCTGCGCCGAACGGCTTGTTGATAAAGACGGCACCATCCCGATGGGAAAGATGTTCTTCAACATTCCTGCCACCTTCGGCGAGTTCGAGACTGACCTCATCCGCACCCGCTAATGTATGGCCATCGCCCGTGCCCAGGGCAAACTCCGGGGAAAGCTGTCGAAACTCGTGGAAAAAAAGAACTGAGTCGGATGGTTACCGTCCTGCGAAGGCGCTACGCCACGGTAGATCGCTTTCGCCACAATCGACAGAAGCACACCCATGGGCAGAACCACGATTGGCGTCAATCGGGGCGGTGGATTTTTCGGATAATCGTCGTCGAACAGCGCGTTGAGCGCGCTGCGCTGAGACCCATCGGTCAGATAGGTCACAACTCCGACTACACCTTCTATCCTACCATTTGCACAATAAAGACAAGACTCGAAATTTTCCAAGGCATGAATGGATTGGTGGTCTCCAGCCTTTTCTCTGGTCGCTGGAACAATCTCGGCGAGTCCCGAGACAAAGAGAAACCTCCCGCACGCCCTCCGGTATAATATGCGCCGTCCGGCTTCGTCATCTCAGCGTGATTGATGACGCGCTTTTTGCTGAGTATTGCCACCGGCGCCTCAGCATGGGCCTCTGGCCATGCGCAGCCCCCGCCCTTTGGCGTGCGCTGACGGTTTGGTTCCGTGCTGCCGCGCGTGGCTCCGGTCCCGGCTGCGCCGCCCTTGGAAATTCACCGACCCGGTTCGCCGCCTGGCAAGGCTTCAGGAGAGGGCGCGCTGCGCGCTTCTCGCCTGAAACCTCCGACCATTATGGGGTTCCTTAGGCTCTGTTTAAGCGTTCGCAGGACATCACGGTCGGCTTAGCTTGACGGTTTGAAGTTCCATGGCAGCAGGTCGTCGATGCGGCTTTGCGGGTGGCCGTTGGCGATGGCTGTCAGGGTTGCCTTGAGATAAGCGAAGGGCTCGATGCGATTGATCTTGCAGGTCTCGATCAGCGAGGCAATGCGGCCTCAGGCGATGCCGCCTTCGTCGTGGCCGGCGAAGAGGGCATTCTTGCGATTGAGGGCAATGGGACGGATCAGGTTCTCGACCCTGTTGGAGTCGATCTCGACACGGCCATCGGTCAGGAAGGTTTGCAGCCCGTCCCAGTGGTTATGGATATAGGCCAGTTTTTTGCCCAAGCGGGATTTGGCGGAGGACTTGCGGCGCTGGGCCTGCAGCCAGTCGCCGAAGGTGGCCACCAGCGGCGCGGTGCGGGCTTGGCGGGCTGAGAGGCGCTGGCCGGAGGAGACGCCGCGGATATCGGCCTCGACGGTATAGAATTCGGCAATGCGGCGCAGGCCTTCGGCGGCGATCGCTGATCCGTCGCGGTCGAAGACCTCCTTCAGTTTGCGGCGCGCATGCGCCCAGCAATGCGCCACGCGAATGGGCGCGCCGCCCTTGCGCGAGGGTTTGGTCAGTCGATTGTAGCCGGTATAGCCGTCGACCTGCAGAATGCCGTCGAAGCCGGTCAGGAAGGTTTCAGCACATTCGCCCGCGCGGCCGGGGGCGTAGAAGTAGACCACGCCGGGCGGGTCCTCGCCGCCCCAGGATCGGTTATCTCGGGCGAGTGCCCAGAGATATCCGGTTTTTGTTGCTCCGCGCCCCGGATCCAGCACCGGGGCGGTGGTTTCATCCATGAACAGCTTGCCGGATCGCTTCAGATTCTCGGCCAACCGGTCGACGACGGGCTTCAGATGGAATGCAGCCTTGCCGACCCAATCGGCCAGCACGGCACGGTGCAGATCAAGCCCCGCCCGCGCCAGGATCTGGCTCTGGCGATACAGTGGCAGGTGATCGGCATATTTGCTGGTCAGGACATGAGCGATGGCACCTTCGGTTGGCAGCCCGCCCGCGATCAGATGTGAGGGTGCCGGGGCCTGCGTCACGCCGTCGGTGCAGGTCCGACAGGCATATTTCGGGCGCACGGTGACGATGACGCGCAACTGGGCCGGCACGATGTCCAGCCGCTCACTGCGGTCTTCACCGATCCGATGCATGACACCGCAGCCGCAGGGGCAGATCAGGCTGTCAGGCTCGATTACCTCTTCAATGCGCGGAAGGGCGGCAGGCAGATTGCCAATGGTGCGCTTGGGCGCGGACTTGGTCGTCCCGCCCCCTGCTTTGGGGGCACGGATTTCCTTTTCCGCCTCAACCTCGGCCAGCGCGATGGACAGATCCTCGAACGCGAGCTGCCGCTCGTCCTCGGACAGCTTTTCCGACCGCTTGCCATGCAAGGCCTGGTTCAATTCGGCGATCAGATGCTCTTGCCGCCGGGTGATATCCTTGAGCGCCGCGACCTCTTCCAACAGCGCTTGCACCGCCGCGCGTTGCGCGGACGGGATGGCGGAAAGATCAAGGATTGCTGCGGTCTGCATGCTCGAGAACTATCAGAAACGCTTGGCAAAAACACGCAAAACCAAGCGGCTGATTCACTCTGCCGCAGCCGGTGGACGGGTTTCCAGCGCTTTGACGCGGCGCCAGTCCAGACCGGAAAACAGCGCCTCGAACTGGGCATGGTTCAGCGCCATCATCCCGTCCTTGATGGCGGGCCAGGTAAAACTCGCATCCTCCAGCCGCTTATAGGCCATCACCAGACCCGTGCCGTCCCAATACAAGAGCTTCAACCTGTCCGCCCGGCGCGAGCGGAACACAAAGACCGTGCCGGTAAACGGATCCTTGCGCAGCACCGATGACACCAGTGCCGCCAAACCATCATGGCCCTTCCTGAAGTCGACGGACTGTGTCGAGACCAGAACCCGCACACGATTGGAGGGAAACATCATGACCGCAATCCGATCGCCAGCATGATCTCGGCAATGCTTGCGGCAGGCGTGGCGCTATCCAGCCGGATGATCATCTCGCCTACAGCAATCTCGATGGCTCCAGTATCTGGCGCTTCGGACTTGCCCGACGGACCTGAAAGAACCGGAACAGGGGGGAAAGGCCCGGGTCAGGCAGCACGATCGGCGCAAAACAAAGGCCGTCATCCTCGTCTGCAGGCAAAACCAAGCGGCCATCCCGCGCCCGACCGCGCCATTCCGACAGATGGTTCGCCCGAAGCCCATATCGCGCCGCGACCGCGTTAACCGTCGCCCCCGGCTTCAAGCTCTCGGCCACGATCCGCGCCTTGATCTCATCCGGCCAGCGCCGCTGCCCGTTCGCTCGGATGTCTACCCCATAGTCCCTGAGAAACTCCACCGTAGTCGCCATCGCGAAACTCCCGCACAATCTCCGTCAGGCGCGAAATCTCAGACCGTGTGAAAACAAGGAAGGTGGGGCACAGGCGCCGCTTACGGCTCTGATGATGTGACCGCCCCCCGACGGCATCTGATGTGCCAAGGTGGGTCTTCAACGATCCACAAATGGGAGCGGTCATGTCGGAGATTATCACGGTCGGGCTCGATCTGGCGAAGAATGTGTTTCAGGCGCATGGTGCTGACGTCTCGGGGCGAGCAGTTCTGCGCAAGAAGCTGAGACGGGATCAGGTGCTGGAGTTTTTTGGACAGGTCCCGGCCTGCGTTGTGGCGATGGAAGCCTGCGGCGGCGCTCATTTTTGGGGTCGTGAGATTGCCAAGCTGGGCCATGACGTTCGGCTGGTCCCACCCGCCTACGTCAAGCCTTTCGTGAAGCGGCAGAAGAATGATGCGGCCGATGCCGAAGCGATTTGCGAGGCGGCATTGCGGCCGACGATGCGCTTTGTTCCGGTGAAGAGCGAAGAGATCCAGGGCGCGGCCATGGTGTTCCGCGTGCGTGAGCTTCTGATCCGGCAGAGGACACAGGCAATAAATGCGCTGCGCGGTCATCTGGCCGAGTTCGGGGAGATCGTGCCACAGGGGGCCGCGAATGCATCGAAGCTGATTGCTCTCGTCGAAGATCCGGAATGCACTCTACCGGCCGATGCCATCCCTGTTTTGAAGGTTCTGGTCTCGGCGCTGGCGCAGTTGGAGGAAGAGATCAGCAAGCTTGATGCCGAGATCGCTCGTCGCGCCAAGGAGAACGACGTGGCGCGGCGACTGATGACGGTGCCCGGCATCGGCCCGCTGATCGCGACGGCCATAGCGACGCTTGCGCCGCCGCCCGAGACTTTCCGTAAGGCTCGAGACTTTGCGGCATGGCTCGGGCTCACGCCCCGGCAGCATTCGACCGGTGGCAAGCAGCGGCTCGGAGCCACAACGAAGATGGGCGAGCGGTCCCTTCGCCGCCTGCTGATCATCGGCGCCAACAGCGTCATCATCAAACGTCACACCCATCGTGCGGCACAACCCGGCACATGGCTGGGTAATCTGCTGACACGTAAGCCACCGATGCTGGTGCGGGTGGCGCTTGCGAACAAGATGGCACGCATCGTCTGGGCCTTGATGGCCCGCGGCGGCGTCTACCAGTCTCCGGCCGCAGTGGCATAAGCACACCAGCGGTCGCGAGGACGTCGGAGCGCAGGAGGGCTGAGAGCAGTTTGGCGCAATAGTCGTGAGACGGGATCGGGAGAACCAGTGTGCAACAGAGTGCCTTCGAGCACGCGGCTTTGATCTGGACCCGACCTGCGAACACCATACGGGCCCGCGGCATGACCAAGGCCGCAACAGAGGCCGGATACATGTCAGCACCCGGTGACGCGCCAGCAGCAGCTCCGAAATTACCTCTTGCGCAAGGGGCGGTTATACATGTTGCACAATTCGGCTGATGGCCAAGGCTCCCCTTTCCCCGGACGGACTTATCCCGCGGCTTCCGTGACGGGTGTGCCGAGCGCGGTGTAGCCGTTCAGGAGGGCGATGCGGACCTGGAGTTCGGCAACCTGACTGGACGTGCATCGGTTCTGTTCCGGTCTTCTGAGAGCGATGCTCTCACCAAAGGAGACAGGATATGGCAGCGACACACAGCGCGGAATTCAAACGGGATGCGGTTCGCATTGCACTCATCAGCGGCCTGACACGGCGTCAGGTTGCGTCTGATCTAGGGGTTGGGCTTTCGATGCTCGGCAAGTGGATCCGGGCGATTTCCGATGAGGCGAAGACGCCAGAACCTGACGGCGATCTTCTCCGCGAGAATGAACGGCTTCGGAAAGAAAACCGTATACTGCGCGAGGAGAGGGAGGTGCTAAAAAAGGCGGCTCAGTTCTTCGCGGCTCAAAAGCCGTGAAGTTTCAGTTCATTGCCAACTATCTGGGCAGCCTTTCGCGCAGCCATTTCTGTCGCATGACCAGCGCCGCATCCGTCGCGTCTGTTCCCGTCATCGCTGCCACAAGATTTTCTGGCATGTTGTCATGGCCATAGCACCCGCCCGCATGTTCGGAATGACCGAAGCCCCGGCGACACGGGGCGATCACGCGAAAACCGCGCCTCAGTCGGCGCGGTTGTCTGCTGTTTCTACATTTCATGTCCGAGTGGCCGACCCTGCATCACCACACCGTCCGTGCCGCCGCCTTCGACGTGAATGCGCAGCTCCGTTCCGTCTGCTACGGTGACGTGCGACATCGGACATTTTCCGGCCTGCAGGGTCGCTCAGGCGTTAGTTAGGTCATCTCACCATGGAAAACCGCGGTAGTACGCCCGTGGTCGTGCGAACGGACTGTAATGCCGGATATCAGGCGGAACTGCGCTCGTGGCGGCCCTCTTTCACTTCCTCGATGATCTTGGCGCAAAAGGCATCGAGATCGCCGGGATTGCGCGACGTGATGAGCGCCTGATCGGTGACGACCTCACTGTCTTCCCAGATGCCGCCGGCGTTTTTCACATCGGTCTGGATCGACGCGTAGGAGGTTACATTGCGACCCTCGATCACACCCGCCTCGACCAGCAGCCAAGGCGCATGGCAAATCGCGGCCAGCGTCTTACCGCTGTTGAAAAAGTCGCGCACGAAGCCAACGGCCTTCTCATTGGTGCGCAGGATGTCGGGGTTAATCTGTCCGCCGGGCAGCACAAGCGCGTCGAAATCCTCAACCCGCGCATCATCGAGGGCAAGATCGACGTCGATGCTTTCGCCCCAGTCGTCTTCGTCCCATCCCCTGATGGAGCCGCTTTCGGGGGAAATTACGGTGATCGTCGCGCCCGCCTCTTCCAGCTGCCGTTTCGGTTCGAACAGTTCTGACTGCTCGAACCCATTGGTGGACAGAATTGCAATTTTTGCGTCTTTGATGTCGACCATGTCGAATTTCTCCGTTCGGTTTCGATACGTGATTCCGACATCCACACCGCACGGGGCGTCGGTGTCGCAGTATCGGAATGATCGTTCCAAATATAGAACCGTGTCGATATTGCTCTGGTTCCGAACGGGCGGAAAAATCAGTCGAGCAGGGCTTCGCCGGTCTTCAGCACCGTACCGGCTTCTGCCTTGTCCCTGCCTGATTTGCGCATAAGCGTTGCGCCATAGGCCAGCGACACCAGCGTGAAGTGGTCCTATCATTTCGGACAGGTTTGCAGCGTTTCTAAGGTGTATCGGGTTTAGGTTTCATGCTGCTTTTTGCTCTTCCAAGCCGGTCCAATATGCGTCGTCTGGCGTCCGCCGATCAAGCCCGGAATGGGGCCGCTTGGTGTTGTAGAAGGCCATCCAGTCCTTAACGACGCGCCGCGCCTGGAAGCCGTCGGTGATTTCCTCAAGGTAGATGGCCTCTTGTTTCAGGCTTCGCCAGAGGCGCTCGATGAAGATGTTGTCGAGGTAACGGCCGCGCCCATCCATCGAGATGCGCACGCCTGCCTCGGTCAACGTCGCGATCCAGGCTGATCCCGTGAACTGCGACCCTTGATCTGTATTCATGATCTCCGGTGGGCCGTGTTTCGCGATGGCCTCGTTCAGAGCCTCGACACAGAAGTCGGCATGCATCGTGTTCGACAGCCGCCAGCTGAGCACCTTGCGCGTGGCCCAATCCATGATGGCAAGCAGATACAGGAAGCCGTTCTTGACCGGCACGAAGGTGATATCCGCACACCAGACCTGGTTGGGTCGGTCGATCTGCATTTTCCTCAGCAGATACGGATAAACCGGGTGCTGCGGATGCCGCTGGCTGGTTCTGGGGCGCTTGTAGATTGCCTCCAGCCCCATCTTCGCCATCAGTCGGCGCACGCGATGGCGGCCCACGACGGTGCCTTCCCCGGCGCAGATAGGCCGCGATCTGGCGTGACCCGAAGAACGGATACTTCGTGAACACGCGGTCAATCTCTTTCATCATCGCCAGCGTCTCGGCATCAACACCGACCGGCGTGTAGTAGAACGCCGACCGGCTCAGGTTCACCAGCTTGCATTGCCGGCTGATGCTCAGTTCGGGATGGTCGCGCTGGACCATCGACCGTTTCTTTGCCGGGCTCACCTCTTGAGCCCTTCCGACAAAAAATCGTTCTCCACCGCCAGCCTCCCGATCTTGGCGTGAAGCTCCTTGACTTCGGCTTCGGTCGGGCCGCTTTGCTTGCCGCCCGAGAATACGTCCGCCATGCCCTCGATGGCCTGCCGCTTCCACGTGCTGACCTGGTTAGGGGGCAGCTGATGCTTCGCCGCGATCTCCTGCACGGTCTTGTCCCCACGCAGCGCTTCCAACGCCACCTTGGCTTTAAACTGGTCTGTAAAGTTCCGGCGCTTCGCCATTCTCGTATCCCTTCAAAGGTTTGGGATACACCTTAGCCGACTGTCCAGATTCCTGGGACCACTTCAGCGCACGCGCCTTGGCGCGGATCGCGGGATTCGCATGTTCGCCACACTTTTATTTGTAAATCAACATTTTAGCCCGTCTAGACCTTCCAGCCTGTAGCGCGACAGCCAGCGTTGCGCCGTCGGGATCGGCAAATCGGCCGCGCGGGTGGCAGCGACCAGAGAAACTCCCTCTTCCAGATGAGACTGCAGAGCGGCGAACCGACGCATCGCTTCACCCATTCTGTTTCTCCAACCTGTCCGTAAGGGGATCGTTGAAGGGACGGCCAGCTTGCCCCTGAACCGGCCAGTTGAAGGCCAGCAAATGCTGGCAGGCCAAAATCTCAGATGAATGGTCCGATAATTTTTGCAATGAGGGGGCGGCTACTGTTACAGATCAGGACATGACACAGATTTTGATCGGCTACGCCCGCTGTTCCACCGACAAACAAGACCTTGCTGCGCAGAAGGGCATCCTTGTCAGCTTCGGAGTTGCCTCCGATCGCATCTACACCGACCACGGCTATACCGGCACGAACCGCGCCCGCCCTGGTCTGGATCAGGCGCTTGCAGCTTTGCGGGAAGGTGACACGCTTGGTGCCGAAGCTGGACCGGCTGGCGCGTTCCGTTCCCGACGCCCGCGACATTGCCGACAAGCTGGCCGCGCGCGGGATCAAGCTTCAGCTTTGCAGCGCCATCTATGACCCGACCGTCCCGATGGGCAAGCTGTTTTTCAACATCCTGGCAACCTTTGCCGAGTTCCAGGCCGACCTGATCCGAATGCGGACGCGCGAGGGCATGGCTGTGGCCCGAACCAAGGGCAAGCTGCGCGGTAAAAAGCCGAAGCTGTCAGAGCGCCAGCAGCAGCTGCGGCGCATGTATGACACCGGGGAGTATTCCATCAGTGATTTAGCAGAAGTGTTCTCGATTCCGCGGCCGACCGTGTATCGCACTTTAGGCCGTCAGGCGCCGACGGCGGCGTGATGTCAGATGATCCAAAGCCTCCACGTCCGCCCTCGCTGAAAAGCGAGACCCGCCAGACTAACTGGCGCCGCACGAACCTGCCGAAGTATCAGGCCCACCTTGCCGTTCAACGGGCGCTTATGTCCGGCGCCCTTGAAAAGCAGGGCTGCGAGGTCTGCGGCGCAGCCAAGGTCGATGCCCACCACGACCGATACGACGAACCCTTGAACGTGCGTTGGCTATGCCGCAGCCATCACGTCAAGCTGCACCATTACGGCGAGGATATGTTTCCCATTGGTCGACAGCAGGCGGGATTAGAGGGCGAGTGAGAACAGGATGACGGTACGGTCTGTTGATTGGGAGGCACTGCGCGATCAGTGTGCAGAGGTGCTGTGGCGTGAGGTTTCAGCGCCCCAACTTCCAAACTTCTGCCGCCGTATCGGCCTTGCTCCTGAAAAAACGCAGGCAGAGCCAATGAACAGCAAGCGAGCCTATGTAAAATCGCTTCTAGGTGTTCAGTCCCGGCATCTGGTGGATCGGATCGACGATGAATCTGTCCGGCTCTGAAGTCCAGACTTTGCAGATGTATTCCTAGGGCGTGAGACCGCTGAGCGTCTTCAGCCTGCCATGTCCCCCGTCAGCGGCTATGGCACAGATTTGAGGTTGTGATTTGAGGAGGATTTGGGCTTCGTCGTAGTGACGAAGGAACGAAGATGAAGCCCAAATCCTCCAATTCAAAATCGCCGACCAAGCCCCCTGCAGAGCGGGTGGTCAAGGACATCCGGCGTCAGACCCGCCGCCACTTCTCGGCCGAAGACAAGATCCGCATCGTGCTTGAAGGTCTTCGCGGTGACGACAGTATCACCGAGTAGTGCCGCAAAGAGGGCATCGCGCAGAGTCTGTACTACAGCTGGTCCAAGGAGTTCATGGAGTGAGGCGTGAGCCGCCAGTGGTTCAAGGCCACGCTGAACGGCAAACGCCGCCTGGCCGGGGACACCGCCCGTGCGGCGACCTCCGGTGACGTGCAGGACTTGCGCCGCGAAGCCCGTGCGCTGAAGGAGTGCGTGGCGGACCTGACGCTGGAAAAC
This sequence comes from Paracoccus sediminicola, assembly GCF_027912835.1. NCBI lineage: Bacteria > Pseudomonadati > Pseudomonadota > Alphaproteobacteria > Rhodobacterales > Paracoccaceae > Paracoccus > Paracoccus sediminicola. The sequence continues at coordinate 124,187 of NZ_CP115769.1, read as the reverse complement.
CGCTTGCTTAAAAAAAGCATGATCGCGGATGGGGGCGACGACGAATGAGGTATCCCGCATCCGAGAAGCTTGGGCCCAGTCTTCAGATCCTCGACCGTCTCGCCCTTACGCCATTTCGCCACGGTCTTCGGATTGATCCCAAACTCCTGGCTCAGTTCCGCGATCGAAGCTTGCGATCGCTGTATTGCTGCTCGGATGGCGTGCGTGGTCGTAGCGCAGCCGTGAGGAACTTGTCCCATAGTGCTTCCTTCCATTCCGACGAATGGATCGCACCATCAAACCGTGGGATCAAACACCTAGGCGTTTGCTACGCGCGTGTCACGATAAAAGACTAGTGACGGCCAGGGTCGATCAGGGCTCATTCCAGACCGAAGATACGGTGTAGCATCATATGATATAATACCTTAGTCAACGTCGGGTTGATGTTGTGGGGGGCGTGGCGGAACGAAGAATCAGTCATGCAAACACCAAACCATCGAGTATCATCACGACCTTGGCCGTGTTTTCAGCGCTAGCGAGAACTGATCTCACTACGTGCAACATCAATTTCGACCACTTGCGTAAAGAATCGCAGCATCTCGCCCGTGGCGTCGGGCCCAAGCGGATCGGTATAGGAGCCTGCGGGATCGCCGCCGAACCACGCATGGCCGGCCTGCTCGACGCGCCAAAGTTCCGAGCCATCGCTAGCGATTAGGCGCGACCAGGTGCGGCCATTGCCTTCGTGCCGGGTCTCGATGCCTGCTCCGCTGACCAGCCGGTCGCCATTTATAGGGGCGACGGTCGTATCCGCCAAGCCGTGGAAGACAATCATCGGCCTCCGCTGCGACCGGGGTCCGTCTCGGCCCTCGCCCCGCATGGCCGCGAAGGCCGAGACGATATCGTTGGCCGCGCCAGCGGGAAGGCCGGAATGCACGCCCGCCGCGGCAAAGAGATCCGGATAGGCTTCGGCCAAGATCGCGGCCATCGCGCCGCCAGCGGATAGGCCGGCGACAAAGGCCCGATCGCTCGGCAGATCGAACTCGGCCAGCAAGGCGCGCGCAATTCCGGCCAGAATTTCCGGCTCGCCCTGGCCGCGGGCCTGATCTTCCGGGCGGAACCAGTACCAGCAAGATTGCATGTTATGGGCGCGCGACTGCTCAGCATAGGCGACGATATAGCCGTCTTTCTCGGCGGCCTCGTTCATTCGCGTGCCGTGCGCGAAATCGTCGGGCGTCTGCGTGCAGCCATGCAGCATCAGCACGAAACCACGAAACCCTTCGGGTCGACAAGACGCGCGAGGTGACGACGCATCGTTGAGCACGGCATCCCATTCAGGCGCTCACAGATCGTCTTGTTCGAGGGGAAGACTACCATCTCGGCGTTCCCGCCAAGTGCATCGTCTGGAGAGAAGCTGAGGAGTCCCTGCAAAACGGTCAAATCACGTTCTGACACGCCAAAGGCCGCTTGCGCCTTGGAGAGCTCGCGCAAGGGGTTCTGCGAAGAAGCGGTAAGCCGGACCCTCGAGAGGTTCGGCAGGTTTGACGTGTTGATCTGCAACGCCGCCGAACAGCATGCGCGGGAAGAGGGCATAGAGATATCCGAAGAGCAGCGTTTCCGCACGTGCCGGACGAACATCGGCGGTCATTTCTACATGGTGCAGGCGGCATTGCGCATCTTGAGAAGGGTGCATCCATCATCTGCACGACCTCCGTCACCGCCTATCGCGGGCAGGACCTGCTGATCGACTATGCGTCGGTGCCGTGCCGGGATCTCCGACACAGGATGCGCTTAGAGAGTGGCAACTCGACCCGCACGAGGACGAGGACGGCTTTCGCCACGCCTCGACCAATTACTTCCGCGATCACGAGGCGGTATTCGAGCTGAAGGTCCAGCTCTGGAGGAACGCAGAGACGCAGCCGATCGAGGACGCCTTGGTCGAGTGGCCGTCACAGGGCAAACAGCATCGCACCGTGGCCAAGATTCGCAGCCCCGCGCGGGAAGCCTACAGCTCGGCGCGCGCCAGCTATTTCCGATGAAGTGATGACCTTCCGCCCAGCCCACAGCCTGGCCGCCCATCGGCCGCTCGGGTCGGTGATGCGCGCACGGCTTCAGGTCTATCATGGCTGTCCCCTTTCGCCACCGCAAAAACCGTGTTCCTGAAGGGCGCGGGCCTAGGTCTCTGGGTGAACCCGAAGGTCGATCGCGTCACCAGCGGCAATGACTTCAGCTGGTCGACACTCCGGATGAAGCCCCAATCCGTCTATATCGTCGTCAACAGCGACGATATCACCACCCTCGCACCGCTGATGCGCCTGCTGTTCGGTGAATTGATCGCCACCCTGAGGTCGTCGCTGCCGAACCCGAAAACCGAGCCCTGGCCGGTGCAGATCATCCTCGACGAGTTCGACCAGTTGGGCAAGATGCCCATCGTCGTCCAGTCGCTGAAGCAGCTGGCTGGGCACGGCGGGCGCGTGTCGATCATCACGCAGTCCATCCCCGGTCTCGACAATATCTATGGCGAAAATGATCGCCTGTCGGTCGAATCTGCGGCAGGGATGAAGCTCTTCATCAGTCCGAACGAGAAAAAGACCGCTGCCGAGGTTTCCGAGGCTCTGGGCAAGACAACCCGCCTTTCGGTCAGCGACAGCCTGTCCTCAGACGGCCGTGGCTTCCGCAGACGGTCCGTGTCGCGCCGGAACGAAGAGCGTCCGCTGATGAGCCCGGACGAGGTCAAGAAACTCGACGCCTCGAAGGTTATCCTGATCCCCGAACGGCAGAACCCGATCCTGGCTGATCGCATCGTCTATTACGAAGACCCCTATTTCTCGAAGATCATGGCGGCGCAGTCCGGACCGCTGCCCTATCCCGACGAGCGGCATCAGATCAGGTCGATGCGTCACGAGATCGAGAAGCTGCAAGGCCAGGTGGCGCAGTTCCGGCCGCTCGCCTATGCGCCGCCGGCAGGCATCACCGCAAAGGAGATCATCGCGGAGGTCGAGGCTGCCCAACCTGCCCTGACGGATGCCGAGGCACGGGAATCACTGCGGCCATCCGACAAGGAGGCCATCAGGAAAGCGTCGGATTTCAGGAAGAAGATGAAGGCGAAGGTTCCCATCGAATGACAGTCCCGGCCCTGACCTGCCGTTCAGTCCCTTGCCGATCGCCGCGGTGCAGCTTCACTAGACCGGCCATTCGTCCATCGCGCAGCATCATCGGAGGATGAAGGTCGGCAGGGCGGACTTTGCTTCCATTCACCAGGGCGTTGCGCCAGTCGGCTCCACGAAGCGACCGCTGGCATCGGCCGTGAGAGCATACTCGGCGGGCAGCCGGGCGCCTTCCTCTGCCGTCATATCACCAAATCCGGTTAGGTCGGTTTTGACGAAACCAGGGCTGACGGAGTTCACCTTGATGCCTTCACCCTTCAGCTCTTCATGCAGCTGAATCGTCAGCATGTTTAATGCCGCCTTGGAGGCATTATATCCGATGAAGCGCTGCGAGTAGTAGGGCGCATCCGGATCGGCATTCTCGGTCAGGGAGCCCATGGAACTTGACAGGTTCACGATGCGAGCCTCCGGCGCGGCGCGCAGCAGGGGCAACATTGCCTGGGTCACCGCCAGCGCACCGATGAAGTTGATCTCCATCACCCGGCGCACCGCTTCAAGAGAGGCATTGCCGGGCGCTGCGTCGCCAAAATCAAAGACGCCGGCATTGTTGACGAGGATGTCCAATCGACCGAAACGCCCCTTGATCGCCGCAGCAGCGGCAGCGATGGTCTCGGCGTCGTCAAGGTCAAGATGGAGGCTTTCGGCACTGAACCCGTCGTTCATCAATGTCGCGGCAGCGGAGTCCCCCCGCGCCTTGTCGCGGCTTCCCAGCAGGACATGAACGCCCGCCTCACCCAGCTTCCGAGCCGTTTCGAAGCCGATTCCCTTGTTGGCGCCGGTGACCAGCGCGATGCGTTTCTGGGTCATAAGTCTTTCCTTTTGTTCTGGTAAGCCAGATATATGAAGGAAGATTCAGTTTTGGGATTCGCATATGTCCGAGCATTCAGCAAGCGCACTCAAGCCCAGGAAAACACCGTCACAATCGCGGTCACGTGTGACTGTGGACGCGATATTCGAGGCGACGATTCAGGTTTTGCTGAAGCAGGGCATGGCTGGCCTGACAACCACCTCGGTTGCAGAGCGTGCCGGCGTCTCGGTGGGCACCATGTATCAATATTTTCCGAACAAGCATGCCCTTGTCTATGCGTTGAATGAGCGGTTCCTCACCAGGCTGGCGGAAAAAGTGGAAGAGACCTGCGCACGTATGGCGGGGCGCCGGGCTTGCGAGGGCGCCGAGGCCCTGATCGACACCTATTGGTCCGTGAAGACTGAACGGATGGAATTGACCCACGCGCTCTATCGATCCGTGGCAGAGCTGGACAACGACGCGCTCGTGCATGACTTCGCCGCGCGTGTCGACAGGGCAACCGAGGGAATGTTTCGCGCCTGCCCGGATCTGTCCACCGGAGACATTGACCAGATCAACTTGTCTCTGACAGCTGTGATCTACGGCACCGTCCGCAATGCCTTCGAGCGTGGGCTGGAACAGGACAAGATTTCGGCGCTGAAATCCGATCTCAAGGCGATGTGCCGCGCCTATCTGGCATCTGTCAGAAAATGAACAGGCACCCGAGACTTGGTCTACTTTGGCCTCGAAGCGGATCTTTGCCGCAGATCGATGGTATGGTTGGGCGTCGGCGAAGTTCCGAAGACGTGGTGGGACCGGTGGAGTGGAGGAACCGCCATGTCTACCGCCAACCTGCCAGCAATCCGTGCCTGCCGTCCCGCTTGGAACAAAGGGCGCATCGTCGGCCAGAAACGTCCGCTGCAACCGAAGCATGTTTGGGCGATCAGGGTCCGGCTTGAGATCGCCCATCGGACGCGAGAACTGGCGCTCTTTAACCTCGCCATCGACAGCAAATTACGTGGCTGCGACCTGGTGCGGCTCAAGGTCGCCGACGTCTACGCGGCGGGGCAGGTCAAGCACCGCGCTTCGATCGTTCAGAGCAAAACAGGCAGGCCCGTCAGCTTCGAGATTACCGAAGGGACTTGCAAGGCAATCGAAGCTTGGCTCGAATCCCCGTTAATGGTCGGGTCGAAGCATCTCTGGCCGGGACGGTTTCATGAACGGCTTCACATTTCGACGCGGCAGTATGCTCGCCTCGTCCGGGAATGGGTGGTCTCTATTGGTCTCGAGCCGAGCGCCTACGGCACCCATTCTATGCGCCGCACCAAGGTTGCGCAGATTTATCGAAAGACCGGCAATCTTAGAGCAGTTCAGCTATTGCTTGGCCATACGAAGATGGACAGCACCGTGCGTTACCTCGGCGTCGAACTTGAGGATGCGCTCGCGATTGCAGAGTCGGTAGAGATTTGAGCGCCAGGGGCCGGTCCGTCGCGGCCGGCCCATTGCCGTCACTCGCCAGGCCCTCGTGACGCTGCGGCGCGGCCCATCGAAGCTGCCGTTGGTGCGTCTTGCAGCATTTCAGTGAAGATACACGTTGGCAGCGCTGACGGAGCGAGCTTTCGCAGCGCCTCACCAATGACCGCTCCGGAGTTTTGTCAAAAGTGGTGGAGCTATCGTTGGGGATAAGCCGTTAAGTTCTGGTCTGCAATGCGGTTCACGTAAACTTGGCGCTGTTTAGGCCGGAGAATTTGGCTGTGAATCGATGCAATGCCCTTCACCCGAACCGATCCAATTCCTTGCCAATGAATCCGTCAAGGTGGTCGGCTACCTGCCGCACGCGCGCCGAGCGGCGGATATCAGGGTGCATCACAAGGTACAGTGGGCGGGGCTCGAAGGGATCATCGTCTGGAAGTTCGATCAGATCGGGCAGAGCGCGCGCAGCAAAGCGTGGCAGCAGCGCAAGACCTAACCCGGCGCGAGCACTGGCAATCAGTGTCGCCATGTCGTTGCTGCGCAACCCGATACATGCGGTCTCGGCATCAGCTCGCAGTTCCAACCAACGGGCTTGGGGCAGGTCGGGCAGGCTGTCATCAAAACCCAGGTATACACGTTTCGTCGGCGGCAACGCGATCTGGTCGGGACGCCCGTATAAACCATAGGCCACCGATCCGAGTCGGCGGATAACCAGATCCGGACCGACGACCACGCCTATCCGCAGGGCAATATCAGCCTCTGCCCGGTCCAGGTCGCTGGCCTGCCTTGCACCAATCAGAATTGGCACCAAACCCGGATGCGTCTGCCTAAGTGTCGTCAGCCCCGGCGCCACCAGCATCGCCAGCAGTACCGGGGGCGCCGAGATACGAACCTCGCCAGTCAGCGCATCGAGTCCCGCAGCGGCCCGCGACAAGGCCGCGACTTCGCGCTCAACCGCTTCGGCCTGCGCCACAAGCCGCGCTCCCTCCGGTGTTGGTCGCCAGCCTCGCGGCAACCGGTTGAACAAGCGCAGCCCGAGTGTTGCTTCGAGCCCGCCTATCCGGCGCGAGACGGTTGAATGCTCGACCCCCAGGACCCGGGCCGCAGCCATCAGGCTGCCCGCACGTACGAGCGCCAAGAAGAATCTTAGATCATCCCAGGCCAGCGGATCAGTCTGATTATTTATGCCCATATCATGCCAATTTTTTCCGACTTTCGGACAGAAATACTCGAACTATCTTCACCGCCAATGCAAGAGGTAATCCGAGGATAATCCATGAAGGCAATTGGAGCATGGCGGGCGCTACCCGCTAGCGAGCCACAGTCTTTGGTCGACCGAGACCTGCCGGCGCCGCTCCCAGAGGCCGAGGACCTCTTGGTTCGGGTCGAGGCAATTTCCGTTAACCCCGCCGATGCCCGGGTGCGGATGCGCAAAGTGGCTGACGACACCTTTGCCGTTTTCGGGTGGGACGTGGCAGGCACGGTGATCGACATTGGAGCCGAAGTGACAGGCTTTTCCCCCGGCGACGCTGTTTTCTATGCAGGCGATTTGACCCGGCCTGGCGGCAATGCCGAGTTGCACATTGTCGAGGCCGCACTCGTCGGTCATCGGCCCAAAGGGTTGCGCGCTGCACATGCCGCGGCGCTGCCGCTGACGGCGCTGACCGCGTGGGAAGCACTCTTCGAACGGATCGGCTTGCCTGAACCCGGTGGAATGGCAGAAATCGATGCTCCGGCAAGAACCCTTTTGATCGTCGGCGGTGCCGGAGGGGTTGGGTCAATGGCAATCCAACTCGCACGTATGGTGCCTGGTCTGACTATCATCGCCACTGCATCACGAGATCAGTCGCGTGATTGGTGCCTGAAGCTTGGCGCGGATGCAGTGATCGACCATTCGGGCGACATGGCCGCAGAGCTGTCTGCACGCGACCTGCCAGCGCCGGACCTGATCCTTTTGGCCGCCGACCCCGACGCGCACTTCCCTGTCCTTGCGACGATGCTCGCGCCGCAGGGGCGCATCTGCTGTATCGTTCCGTTTGACACACCGCCCGACATGAATCTGCTGATGCAGAAAAGCGCCACGCTGACCTGGGAATTCATGTTCACGCGGTCCATGTTCGCCACCCCTGACCGGACACGGCAAGGCGTCATCCTAAACCATGTGGCGACCTTGATCGACGACGGACGATTGCCCCCCGCCACGCCGGAAATTCTCGGTTCGATCAACGCTGCCAACCTGCGCGCGGCCCATTCCCGGATCGAGGGCAAGCGTACCATCGGCAAGCTGGTGCTTGCCGGATTTCCCCCGACCACAATCAATCAAGGAGTTTCCTGATGACCGATGTAACACAATCCGCCGCCCAGGTTACCCAAGCCTTCCTCGCTGCGGTCTTCTCAGATGCGATGGAAACTGCCATGGCCCTAGTTTCGCCCGACGCGGTCTTCGTGTCGACCAATCCGCGAAGTAATCCCGGCAATCCGATGCACGGAACATTCACCGGCCATGACGGCGCCGCCGCGTTCTTCGCTGGTTTTGCCGAGGTACTGGAGCCGGGTGATTTCGACGTGATTGCGGCGTTTGGAGACGAGACCCATGCCGCGCTCTACGGCACACTGGCGCACACCGTGCGTGCGACTGGCAGGCCTTTCGTCAGCGATTGGGCCCTGATTACGAGGGTCGAGGACGGTAAAATCGCGCTTTACCACTTCTACGAGGATACCGAGGCGCTGACCGAAGCCATGCGTTGATTCACTTGGGCGGACCTGCGGGTCCGCCTCTAAACTGATCCAGTGCGGTGGAAACGGACATTCATGCGATGCGCAGCAACGGTCGATCTGGGCTCGAACCGGACTCTCGCCGCAAACCGCATGAATGTCGGCTTCGGGCCCGATCACGACAAGCACGCCCATGCTGCCACTGCGAAGCCTCCTACGACCAACGCGGTCAGTTTGGGCTCGGAGCGGGCTTGCGGTCGCGCAGAACAAACGTCGACCTTGGTCCGCTCCGAATGTCGGCTTCCACCTTTTTTGAGCCATCGGCTTGTCGCCGCAGCGAACTTCCGGTTCCCGCCCTTCGGGTTGCCGTAGCCGTGCCCGCGGGGCGCTTATTGCACAGGCGCAGTGACGATCCTCTACCGCGCGGCTGATGAGGCTCCATCGGCGCCCGGTATCCGCTGCAGGACGCGATACACGGTCGGCCGCGAGACGGCGAACAGCTCCGCCAGATCGGTGATCGAATAATCGCCCGTGTCATACATGCGGCGCAACTCCGTCTGACGGCGATCCGAGAGCTTGGGCTTCTTGCCCTTCAGCTTTCCTTTGGCGCGCGCAACCGCCATGCCTTCCCTGGTGCGCATGCGTATCAGGTCAGCCTCGAACTCGGCGAACGTGGGCAGGATGTTGAAGAACATCCTGCCCATCGGATCGGTCGGATCGTGGACCGATGCTCCCAATGCCAGTTTGACCCCGCGCGTCGCCAACTCGTCGGCGATGGCGCGGGCGTCCGGGACCGACCGCGCCAGCCGGTCGAGCTTCGGGACGACAAGCGTGTCGCCTTCACGGACTGCGGCCAGGGCCTGCGCGAGACCCGGCCGCTCCCGGTTGGTGCCCGTCAGGCCATGATCGGTATAGATCCGGTCTTCCGCCACATCGAGATCGAGGAGCGCGACCCGCTGCGCGGCGAGGTCCTGCTTGTCGGTCGAGCAGCGGGCGTAGCCAATGCGGGTCTCTGACATGGGTGCCTCCTGGTCATGACGAGGCCGCGCACAGAGCGGACCGTGCCCGAATGTAACACTAAAGGCCCCATCAATGATACCATAAACGTACCAATCAAATGAGAATGACTTCCGCCATCAAACGCAGAAATCTACAGGGAGCCGCGCCGCATTCTCAGACCGTCCGGTGAACCATCCCCTTGCGGACGGGAAGACCATCATGACGGAGGGACCGGAGGATGGGGCCGGACAGGGCGGACGCCGCCCGCCGCATGGCCCTGCGGCGCCCGCACCTCCACCATCAAGGGTGGCAGCCGGGGCGGGCCTCCCGATGCGGACCGCGCGCCGCTGGCCGGCCCGCGACCGGGCGGATGGGCCGGCAGGCCCTGCACGTCCGATCCGGCCGGAAGCCGGGACGCGCATCTTCCCGAAGGAGATGGTCGAACTGATCGAGGGTCTGGCCCTTCTCGATCCGCAGCCCTCGGTCGCCAGCATCCATCGCGCCGTTGTCCAAGTGGCAGAAGAAAAGGGGGGCGAGCCTCACATCAGGCCCGATTGCACGAGCAGCGCCATCCCGATCGTCCACAGGGCCAGCCCTGACAGGCAGTAGAGCCCGTTCCAGCGGAAGCCCACGACCGCCGCGGGCCGTCCGACCAATGCGCCGGCATAGACCACCGTCGTCATCAGCGGCGTGAAGCCCATGACGCAGCTCCAGGTTCCCGCAAGGCACAGCGCCGCGGCCGCATCGCTCAGTCCCGGCACGTCCAGTTGCGTCACGAGGCCGCCCAGGACGGAGGCCGTGATGATCGGGTTCACCCCTGCCGTGGCCAGCGCGAACATGGAGAGGTTGAGCAGGACGACCATCTGCCAGGGGGCCCCGATCAGCGCGGCGACCAGCGCCTGCACCCGGTCGATCGGCAGCAGTTCCAGCGCCAGCACCGACAGAAGCCCCGCCGAGGCGAAGACGCCGATCTCGGCGGCGGCCAGGGGAAAGCGCCGGATCGTCCCGGCGGTGGCGCGGCGCATCGCGGCACCCGCGCGGCCCGGACCGCCGCGCCCGATCCGCGCCGCCCAAGCCAGGCTGTAGCCCGGCACGGCGATCAGCAGCGCCTGCTGGAACTGCAGCCCGGTGGCCGCGTGCAGCCCGAAGACCAGCCCAGCCAGCAGCGCCACATGCATCACCAGCAGCGCAACCCCGCCCCGGTCGGCGGCATCCGGTCGAGGGGCTGCCCGCGACGTAAGCGGGATGTGCGGCGCCCCCGCCCAGTCCAGAAACCAGCCCCAAGCAAGGAACAGCGCCGCTGCCAGCAACCCCGCAGGCCCGATGTCGGCGTATTCCAGTTCGGGCATCGCCAGCAGCAGGGCGTTCAACCCAAGCCCGATGGGCGACCAGAGCGGGGCCAGCGCAAAGCCGCGCAGCACGGCTGTCGTTATCCGGCGCAGCCGCCATTCCCGCAAATCCGGGGGCAGATGCGCGCTCGTTTCCTCCAGCGACCGCCGCGTCATGTCCAGCAGCAGCGCGATGCCGCCGAGATTGATCAGGACGCCGAAGACATGGCCGCCGAAGTTCATTGCCAGATAGCGCCGGCCGGGCGGGCGGGTCGTGAGATAGCGTCCGGCGCGGACGACCTCGGGTGCCTCCGAGGCAACCACCCGCAGCGCGCCCAGAAGCGCCAGCAGCGCTGCCAGGAAAGCCATCCGCTCAAGCCCCCGGGACAGCGTCTCAATGTCGATGCCGCACACCATTGCCGCGGCCAGCAGCAGGGCGCAAAGGCCGACGGTCAACCACGTGGCGATAGTAAACTGCCGCCAGCACAGGACAAGAAAGACCGCCAGCGCCGCGCCGGCGGTCAGGCCGATGGCGGCAGAGTGGATGAAGATGCCGGCAAGGGACGCCAGAATGACGACGATGATGCAGCCCTGTGCGACCAACGTGCGGGCAGAGCGTTCCGGCGGGGGAAAAGGCTGCATTCAGGCGGGCGTCCGGGCAGCGGGCGTGCGCAGCCGGCCGCAGTAGAGCCAGGCATCGTGGCCGGAAATGAAGACGACGCCCTCTCCCGCCAAGTTGAACACGACTCTTTATCCTTTCTGCGAAGCCTCCGCGCCACTCTCGCAAATTTTCTCGAGGCGACGCAAGTTTGTTCCATTGTATGGCACAATGTGCTACTAATTGGAACGGGAGGAGAATCATCATGCGCTTTCTGACGACAAGTTTCCTGACCCTCGGCCTGCTCTGCTCGGCCTCGTCCGCGGCGATGGCCATGACGCTGATCTACGGCGAGGCCGGTCCCAACCGCGGCGTGCGCGCCGAGGCCACGCAGTGGTTCGTCGACCAGGTCGCCGAACGGACAAACGGCGAACTCACCATCGACGTGAACTGGGGCGGCGCGCTGTTTTCCGAGAAGGTCGCCGTTCAGTCGATCCGGGATGGTGTCGCCGACATGGGCTCGGTCATTGGGGTTTATTTTCCGCAGGACATGATCGCCTATGGCCTGGCCGACCTGCCGATTCCAAACCCCGATCCTTGGGTGGGAATGAAGGCCACTGACAAGCTGATGCGCGAGAACGCGCAGATCAGGGAGAACCTGGCCAGCCAGAACCTGGTCTATATCGGCACCTATACCACATCGGCCGTGCAGGTCGGGTGCAAGGGCGCGACCATCGAGTCGCTGGACGACGTCAAGGGTCTGAAGATCCGCGGCGTCGGCGCCTATGGCAAGGTTTTCCACGACCTTGGCGCGACCCCGGTCGACATGTCGGTCTACGAGGCGTTTCAGGGGCTGGACACGGGCCTGATCGACTGCACCCAGACCTATCCCTATCTGGTCGAGGCGCTGAAGTTCGACGAGGTCTTCGACAGCTATACCGAGCTGGATTTCGGCCAGATCGGCGCCCTTGGCATCATGATGAACAAGGACAGCTTCGACGCGCTGACGCCCGAGCAGCAGACCGCGATCATGACCGCGGGCGAGGGGCTGGCCGATGAATTTGCCCGCATCCTGACCGACGCCAACGCCCGCTCTGTCAAGATTCTGGAAGATCAGGGCACTCCAGTCCTGAAGATCTCGGACGAGGATCGCGCGCGTCTGGCCGAAGGCGGCAAGAAATATGTCGGCGAGTGGATCGAGCGCGCGAATGCTGCGGGTCTCGACGGTCAAGGGCTGGTGGACGAATACACCGCGCTGATCGTGGAATACACCAAGCAGCGCGACGAGCAGGGCTATCCCTGGGCGCCCAAGGCCAACTAAGCCCCGCCTGACCTGACAGAAGCGGGCGCGCCGATCCCCACGCGCGCCCGTTTTCCGGCCCGACCGCCATCGGTCCCGGCCATCCCTTGATCGAACCCGTCCGACCGGACCCGGAGGTGCGACCATGAAGGCCATCGAACGTATCCTGCTTGAATTCGCGGTCGTCTCGACCCTGGCGCTGACGCTGGCGATCAGCGCCAATGTGATCGGCCGCCAGTTCTTCGGCTGGAGCGTGCCCGACATCGTCATCATCGTCCGCGAGCTGATGATCCCCACCATCGTCTTTCCGCTGGCGGCGGCCACGGCCAGCCGCGCCCATATCGCCGTCACCTTCGTCACCGACCGCATGTCGCCGCGGATGCGGGGCCGGCTGATCGTTTTCGGCTGGATCATCGCGCTGCTGGCCGTGCTGCCGCTGATCTATGCCAGCTGGCGCAACCTTGCCGGATCGTGGCGGTCGAACGAGTTCTATGACGGGCTTCTGGGCATCCCGCGCTGGCCCATGAAGCTGGCCTTTCTTCTGGGCCTTGTGATCATGACGATCCGGCTGGCGCTGGTCGCGCTGGAAGACGCGCTGGAACTGCGCCGCACCGGGACCGTCACCACCCACACCGAAGAGGAGTCCGTCTGAGATGGATCCAGCAACCATCGGACTTGTCGCCTTCGGAATGGTCATCGTGCTGCTGGCGCTGCGCGTGCCGATCGCCTTTGTGCTGGCCGGCGTGGCGACCGTGGGCACTTTCCTGATCTATGCCTTCCGCAGCGGCAGCTTTGCCCCGGAACGCGCCATCAACCCGACCTCGTCCATGGTCGTGAACAGCTTTTTCGAGCTGATCCACTCCTATGACCTGTCTATGATCCCGCTCTTCGTGGCGCTGGGCAACATCGCCTATCACACCGGCATCACCACCCGCATCTATGACGCGGCCAATGTCTGGCTACGCCGGGTGCCGGGGGGCGTCAGCGTCGCCTCGCTGATGGGCTGCGCCGGGTTCTCGGCCATTTCGGGGTCGTCGATCGCCTGCGCCTCGACCATGGGGCGGATCTGCGTGCCGGAGATGCTGCGGCTGGGCTATAACCCGCGGCTCGCCACCGCCTCGGTCGCGGCGGGGGGCACGCTGGGGTCGCTGATCCCGCCCTCGGTGCTGTTCATCCTGTATGGCATCTTTACCGAGACCTCGATCAGCAAGCTGTTTCTGGCCGGCATCCTGCCCGGTCTTCTGACGCTGGGGGGCTATGTCATCGTCGTCTTCTGGTGGGTGTCGCGCGATCCGTCCGCGGCGCCGGTGGACCCCACGCCGCTGGTCCGGGGGGCGCGGCTGCGGGCGGCGGTGTCGGCCTGGCCGGCGCTGGTGCTGTTCACCGTCATCATCGGCGGCATCTATGGCGGCATCTTCACCGCGACCGAGGCGGCGGCGGTCAGCGTCCTGCTGACCATTCTGATCGGCTTCGCCGAACGCTCGCTAAGCCTGCGGTCCATGTGGATCGCGATCCGCGAAAGCCTGATCCAGACCGCCGCCATCTTCCTGATCGCCGCCTGCGCCAAGATCTTCGTGTCCTTCGTCGCGCTGACCGGGGCGGCGGGCATGGTGTCGCAATGGGTGGCCGATGCCGGGCTGTCGCCGCTGCTGCTGATGGTGGCGATCTCGGTGCTGTATATCTTTCTGGGCATGTTCCTCGACCCGGTGGGGATCATCGTGCTGACCTTGCCCTTCGTGATCCCGATGGTCGACAATCTGGGCATGGACCTGATCTGGTTCGGGGTGATCGTGGTCAAGCTGCTGGAAATCGGGTTGATCACGCCGCCTGTGGGCCTGAACGTCTTTGTCATCGGCAACGTCACCGGGCGGGATATCACCGTGGACCAGATCTTTGCCGGGGTGATGCGCTTCCTGGCGATGGATATTGTGGTGCTGGCCATCCTGATCCTGGTGCCCGCCATCTCGACCCTGATCCCGAACGGCTTGTGAGGCAGGCGATGACCGAGCAGAACGATCCCCGCTTTGCGACCACCCTGGCCCGGGGGCTGTCGGTTCTGCGCGCCTTCCGCGTCACCGATGACGGGTTGAGCAATGCCGAGATCGCGCAGCGCACGGGGCTGCCGAAATCGACCGTCTCGCGGCTGACCTTCACCTTGCTTGAGCTGGGCTATCTGGTCCAGTCGCCCCGCGACGACCGGTTCCGGCCGGGGCCGACGCTGGTCGCGGTGGGCCATGTCGCGGCGGCCTCGCTGTCCTTCCTGGTGCCGGCGCATGAGCTGATGCAGGATCTGGCCGACGATACCGGGACGCTGGTCGTGCTGGCGGTGCGCGACGCCGACAAGCTGGTGCTGATCCGCACCTGGCGGCCGCGGCGCGTGGCCTCGATCTGGCTCGAGGTCGGGCAGCGGATTCCCTTGCAGCCCTTCTCCTCCTGGCGGGCCTTCATCGCCGCGACCAGCCCGGCCGAGATCGAGCGCATAGCTGACGAGCTTCTGCCGGACGCGCAGGCGCTGCACGCGATGATGGACCACCGGCCGCAGGCGCATGACGAACTGGCGCAGCGCGGCTTTGTCTCGACCCCCGCCGGCGGCGGGACGTCGGCCGCCTATAACGCCGTCTCGGTGCCCTTCCGCAGCAGCAATCTGGCCGAGCCAGTGGTATTCACCTGCGGCGCGTTGCCGCGCGAGGCCCCGATCGAGCGGATGGAGAGCGCGGTCGGGCCGCAGCTCGCCACCGCCGTCCGCACCCTGGAACGCTTGACAGGACAGGCCCCCGGCCTGATCCGCATGGAGGCCTGACCATGGCTGAACCGACCCCCGTCACCTATCGCCGCGAGGGCGAGATCGGCTTTATCGAGGTCGACGACCCGCCTGTCAACGCGCTGTCCGCGGCCGTCCGGCAAGGGCTGGCCGAGGCCATCGACCGCCTGGCCCAAGACCCCGAGGCGCGGATCGCAGTGCTGTTCTGCGCCGGCCGGACCTTCATTGCCGGGGCCGATATCTCGGAATTCGGCAAGCCGCCGGTGCCGCCTGGCTTGCCCGATGTCGTCGCCGCCATCGAGGCTTCGGACAAGCCCGTGGTCGCGGCGCTGCACGGCACGGTTCTGGGCGGCGGGCTAGAGGTCGCCTTGGGCGCCCATTACCGCGTCGCGGTGCCGGGCACCCGGATGGGCCTGCCCGAAGTCACGCTGGGCCTGCTGCCCGGCGCCGGTGGCACCCAGCGCCTGCCGCGCGTCGTCGGGGTCGAGGCGGCGATCGAGCTTGTCACTTCTGGCCGTCAGATCGGCGCGGACCGCGCGCTGGAACTGGGGCTGATCGACACCCTGGCCGACGCGACTGCCCCCGTTAAGGCGGGCGCGGCCGAGGCGCGGCGGCTGCTGGGTCAGGGCGCGGGGCCGCGCCGTCTGGCGCAGGCCGACGCCCCCACGGTGGACGCGGCGGCGGTCGAGGACGCGCGCCGAAAGGTGGCGAAATCCGCGCGCGGGCAGGTCGCCCCGATGCGCGCGCTGGACACCATCGTCGAAGGTCTGGCGCTGCCCTTTGCCGAAGGCATGGCGCTGGAGCGCCGCGCCTTCACCGACCTGATGCAGACGCCCGAGCGCGCGGCCCTGATCCACGCCTTTTTCGCCGAACGCCGCGCCGCGCAGCAGGACGACCTGAAGGGTGTCAGCCCGCGCCGTCTGGACCGCGTCGGCATCATCGGCGGCGGCACCATGGGCCAAGGCATCGCGGCGGCGGCGCTGACCGCAGGGCTGGACGTGACGCTGGTTGAACGGGATGCGGCCTCGGCCGACAAGGCCGCCGCTGGCATCGGCCGGATGCTGGACGGCGCCGTCAAGCGCGGCAAGCTGGCGGCCGAGGCGCGCGACCAGATGCTGTCGCAGGCCTTCCGCGCCGTCGCAAGCTATGACCCGCTGGCACAGGTCGATCTGGTGATCGAGGCGGTGTTCGAGGATCTGGACGTCAAGCGCGAGGTGTTCCGCACCCTGGACGGCATCTGCCGTCCCGGCGCGGTGCTGGCGACGAATACGTCGTATCTGGACGTGAACCTGATCGCGCAGGCGACCGCGCGCCCGCAGGACGTCATCGGGCTGCATTTCTTCTCGCCCGCCAACGTGATGCGGCTGCTGGAGATTGTCGTGGCGGACTGCACTGCCCCGGACGTGGTGGCGACCGCCTTTGCGCTGGCCAAGCGGATGGGCAAGATCGGCGTGCGCTCGGGCGTTTGCGACGGCTTCATCGGCAACCGGATGCTATTGGCCTATCGCACGGCGGCCGACCACATGGTGCTGGACGGCGCCTCGCCTTACGACGTCGATCAAGCGATTGTCGGCTTCGGCTTCCCGATGGGTCCCTATCAGGTGGGCGACCTTGCCGGGCTGGACATCGGCTATGCCACCCGGCAGCGGAAGGCGCCCACCCGCGATGCGCGTGAGCGGGTGCCGGTCTTCGCCGACCGGCTGGTCGAGGCGGGACGTCTAGGCCGCAAGACCGGGCGCGGCTATTACATCTATGACGACCAGTCCCTGCAGGGCCGCCCCGACCCCGAGATTGCAGAGATGCTGGACGGCATCCGCCGCGAGCTAGGGATTACCCCGCGCAGCTTCACGCCCGAGGAGATCCAGTCTCGCTACATGGCGGCAATGGTGAATGAAGGCGCCAGGATCCTGGAGGAAGGCATCGCCGCCCGCGCCTCGGACATCGACGTGGTGCTGCTGCATGGCTACGGCTTTCCGCGCTGGAAGGGCGGGCCGATGCACTGGGCCGACGCGCAGGGGCTGGACCCGATCCGCGCCGACATCGCCCGCTTTGCCGCCGAAGACCCCTATTTCTGGCAAATCTCGCCGCTGCTGGACCGGCTTGCGGATCAGGGCGGGAGATTTGCCGACGCCAACACTGGAAAGGACGCGACATGAAAGACGCCGTCATCGTCTCGACCGCCCGCACGGGCATCGGCAAGGCCGGCCGGGGCAGCCTGAACCTGACCCATGGCGCGACCATGGGCGGCCGCATCGCCTCGGTCGCGGTGGAACGCGCGGGCATCGACCCGGCGCTGATCGAGGACAGCATCTGGGGCTGCGGCTATCCGGAATACGTCACCGGCGGCAACATCGCCCGCCAGATCGTCATCCGCGCGGGCCTGCCGGTCAGCATCGCGGGTGCCACCGTGAACCGCTTCTGCGCCTCGGGGCTGCAGGCGCTGGCGATTGGCGCCCATATGGTGCAGGTCGAGGGAGCGCAGGCGATCCTGACCGGCGGCGTGGAATCGATCAGCCTGGTGCAGCCGCCGCCCCGCCCTTCGCGCGAGGCCTGGATCGAGGCGCACAAGCCCGACCTCTATCTGCCGATGATCGACACCGCCGACATCGTCGCCGAACGCTATGGCGTCAGCCGCGAGGCGCAGGACGAATACGCGCTGCGCTCGCAACAGCGCATCGCCGCCGCCCAGCAGGCGGGGCTGTTCGCGGACGAGATCATCCCCCTCGACGTGACCCGCGCCGTGCTGGACAAGGCCACGGGCGAGAGCCGGAACGAGGACGTCACCTTCACCATGGACGAATGCAACCGTCCCTCGACCACGCTGGAGGCGCTGGCCGCGCTGAAGCCGGTCAAGGGCGAGGACCGCTTCGTCACCGCCGGCAACGCCTCGCAACTGTCCGACGGCGCCGCGGCGCTGGTGGTGATTGAGGGCGATCTGGCCGTGCGCGAGGGGGTGACGCCGCTGGGCGCCTTTCGCGGCTTTGCCGTCGCCGGCTGCGAGCCGGACGAGATGGGCATCGGCCCGGTCTTTGCCGTGCCGCGCCTGCTGGAACGCGCCGGGCTGACGGTCGAGGACATCGACCTGTGGGAGCTGAACGAGGCTTTCGCCAGCCAGGCGCTGTATTGCCGCGACCGGCTGGGCATCGACCCGGACCGCTTCAACGTGAATGGCGGCTCGATCGCCATCGGCCACCCCTTCGGCATGACCGGCGCGCGCATGGCGGGCCACATCCTGTTGGAGGGCAAGCGGCGCGGCGCGAAATGGGGCGTCGTCACCATGTGCATCGGCGGCGGCCAGGGTGCTGCCGGCCTGATCGAGATTTTCTGAGGGGAACCACCATGGACATGAGCTTTTCGCCCGACGACCAGGCCTTTCGCGCCGAGGTCCGCCAGTTCCTTCAGGACCGCTTGCCCAAGCGGCTGTCGGAAAAGGTCCGGCTGCAGCAGGAACTGACCAAGGCCGAGATCGAGGAATGGCACGCGGTCCTGAACGAAAAGGGCTGGCTGGCCGGGAACTGGCCGCGCGAATTCGGCGGCGCCGGCTGGACCGCGATCCAGCGCCACATCTTTGACGAGGAAAGCGCGCTGGCCAGCGCCCCCCGCGTCCTGCCCTTCGGCATCGCCATGCTGGGGCCGGTGCTGCAGAAATTCGGCAGCAAGGAACAGCAGGACCGCTTTCTGCCGCGCATCCTGAACGGGCAGGACTGGTGGTGTCAGGGCTATTCCGAACCCGGCGCGGGATCGGACCTCGCCTCGGTCAAGACGACGGCGGTGCGCGACGGCGACGACTATATCGTCAACGGCCAGAAGACATGGACCACGCTGGGCCAGCACGCGAACTGGATCTTCTGCCTCGTGCGGACCGATCCCACCGCCAAGGCGCAAGAGGGGATCAGCTTTCTGCTGATCGACATGACCAGCCCCGGCATCACCGTGCGCCCCATCGTGCTGCTGGACGGCACGCCCGAGGTGAACGAGGTGTTTTTCGACGACGTCCGGGTGCCGGCGGAAAACCTTGTGGGCGAGGAAAACAAGGGCTGGACCTATGCCAAATATCTGCTGACGCATGAACGCACGAACATCGCCGGCGTGGGCTTCGCCACGGCGGGCCTCGCGGCGCTGAAGCGCATCGCGCGGGCGC
The DNA here is from genome assembly GCF_027912835.1 of Paracoccus sediminicola. Classification (NCBI taxonomy): domain Bacteria; kingdom Pseudomonadati; phylum Pseudomonadota; class Alphaproteobacteria; order Rhodobacterales; family Paracoccaceae; genus Paracoccus; species Paracoccus sediminicola. Next base: position 104,942 of record NZ_CP115769.1, on the reverse strand, counting down.
AGCAGGCCCATGGCAAGCCGCTGATCGAGAACCCGCTATTTGCCGCGCGTCTGGCCGAGATCGAAATCGACCTGATGGCCATGGCGACCACCAACCTGCGGATGCTGGCGCAGGCGGCGGCCGGGCAGGTGCCGGGGGCGGAAAGCTCGATGCTGAAGCTGAAGGGAACCCAGATCCGGCAGGCGATCAACGACCTGACCCGCCGCGCGGTCGGCCCCTGGGCGCTGGCCTTTCCGTCCGAGGCGGTCGAGGGCGCGAATGACCACCTGCCCCCCGGCCCGCCCGAGGCGGCAGCCGCGACCCGCGCCTATCTGAACAACCGCAAGCTGTCGATCTATGGCGGCTCGAACGAAATCCAGCGGGGGATCATCGCGAAATCCCTGCTGGGCCTTTAAGGGGAGAAACGCGTCATGGATTTCGGGTTCACCGACGAACAGACCATGCTGGGCGAAAGCCTCGCCCGCACGCTGGAGCGGGGCGGGGACGCCGCCGCCCTGTCCGAACTGGGCGCGGGCCTTGCCCTGATGACCGAAGAGGCGGGCGGCTTTGGCGGCACCGGGCCGGACATCCTGATGGTGTTCCGCACCCTTGGCCGCGCCGCCGCCGTCACACCGCTGCTCGACAGCGTGGTGCTGGGCGCGGGCATCCTGTCCGCCGCGGGCGAGGCCGATCTGGCCGAGGCCGCCGCCAGCGGCGAGGCCCGCATCGCGGTGGCGCTTGACGAACCCGGCCAGCGCTATGACGGCAACGTGTCGACCCTCGCCGAGGGCGAGCGGCTGACCGGCGAGAAATCGCTGGTGCCGGGGGCCGAGGATGCGACCCATCTGATCGTCAAGGCGACCGACGGGCTGTGGCTGGTCGAGGCCGGGGCCGAGGGGCTGGGCCTGCGCGGCTATGCCCTGATGGATGGCGGCCGCGCGACCGAGGTCACGCTGAAGGGCACCCCCGCCCGCCGCATCGGCGACGCCGCGCTGCTGGACCGGCCGCTGGCGGCGGCGATCCTTGCGGTCTGCGCCGACGCGCTGGGGGCGATGGAAAAGGCGGTCGAGTTGACCACCGACTACCTCAAGACCCGCAAGCAGTTCGGCCGGCCGATCGGCTCGTTCCAGGCGCTCCAGCACCGCATGGCCGACCTGCTGACCGAGGTCGAGCAGGCGCGTTCGGCGGTGTGGAACCTGGCCGGGAACATCGACACCGCCGACCGCGACCGTCATGTGGCGGCGACGAAATCGCTGCTGGGCCGGGTCGCGCTGTATGTGGCCGAGGAAACCATCCAGCTACATGGCGGCATCGGCATGACCGAGGAATACGAGCTGGCCCCCCTCGCCCGCCGCCTGCTGGCCGCCGATGCGCGGTTCGGCGACAGCGACCATCACCTCGAACGCTTCATCGCGGCCAGCGCGGCATGAGCGACGGCGGCATCATTCAGGGCGAGACCGGCGCGCAGCGTATGGTCGGCTATGTGCTCGACGTGGGCCAGCCGGACCGCCGCGCCCGCTGCCGGCTGGTCCTGGACGAGCGCCACACCAACCGCCACGGCGTGCTGCATGGCGGAATCGCGGGGATGCTGCTGGACAGCGCGGCGGGCGCCACCGCCAGCCTGACCGTCGATGACAGCGGCCGCCAGCCCTTCCTGACCGTCTCGCTGAACATCGACTTCGTCGGCCCGGCGCGGCATGGCGGCGTCACCGCGACCGGCCGCGTGGTCGGGGGCGGGCGCAGCCTACTGTTCGTCTCGGCCGAGCTGGTCCATGACGACGGCACCCTGATCGCCACCGCCAGCGGGATCTTCAAGCGCGTCCCCGCCGCCGCCCAAAGCCGCCCGAAGGACAGCCCATGACCGCCCCGCAGGCCGACGCCCTGATCGAGGATTGCGGCGATTACCTGCGGGTGACGCTGTCGAACCCCGGCTGCCGCAATGCGCTGGCCCCCGCCATGTATGCCCGCCTGCGCGAGGCGCTGGCGCAGGCCGCGGCGCAGGATCGACTGGGCGCCGTGGTGCTGACCGGGGCCGAGGGTTATTTCTGCGCCGGCGGCGACCTGAACGCGCTGGCCACCCGCGCGGCCATGCCCCGGGATGAACGCCGCGCCCGGATCGAGGATCTGCACGCCACCATCCGCGCCATCCGCGCCTGCCCGCGCCCGGTCATCGCCGCCGTCGAAGGCGGGGCGGCCGGGGCGGGGCTGTCGATTGCGCTGGCCTGCGACCTGCTGGTCGCGGCCGAGGATGCCAGCTTTGCCGCCGCCTATGTCCGCGTCGGGCTGGTGCCCGATGGCGGGCTGACCGCCTCGCTGGCGCGCAGGGTGCCGGCGGGCTTTGCCGCCCGCATGTGCCTGACCGGCGATCCCGTCCCCGCCGCGAGCTTTGCGGCCATGGGCGTGGTGACCGACCTCGTCGCGCCGGGGCAGGCGTTGGCCCATGCCGCCGCCTTGGCCGCGCGCATGGCGCAGGGCCCGGCCACCGCCCAGGGCGCGATCAAAAAGCTTCTCACCGCCGCCCGCGAGGGAGATTTTGACTCTCAACTGGACCGCGAGGCCGAGGCCATGGCCGATGCGCTGGCCGCCCCCGAGGCCGCCGCCGGCCTGACCGCCCGCCTGAACCGCACGACGCCCGATTTCGGCCGCGGCAGCTCTGGCGCCGACAAGAAGGAACCCCGCCCATGACCCTGACCCGCGTTCACGACCTGCTCGACATCCAGCGCTGCACCCGCCCGGACGCGCCCGCGCTGCGCGATGACGGCGGCAGCACCTATAGCTATGCCGAACTGGCCGACGCCGTGGAGGTGCTGGCCACGGAACTGCAGGCGCGCGACCTGCGCCCCGGCGACCGGCTGCTGATCCTGGCCGAAAACTGTGCGGCGCTGGTCGGGCTGCTGATGGCAACGTCGCGCCTTGATGCTGTGGCCGTACCGGTCAACGCCCGCATGACCGAACACGAGCTGCACCGCATCGCGGAACATGCCGACCCGCGCCTGACCGTCTATCTGAACCATGTCTCGCCGCAGGCCGGCACCCATGCCGAGATCGCGGGCGCGGCCGGGTGGGACACGCCGCTTGGCAAGCTGTCGATCGCCGGCCCGCACCCATCCGCCACGCCCGAGCCGGTAGCCGAAGGCGCCGCGCAGACAGCGGTGATCCTTTACACCACCGGCTCGACCGGGACGCCCAAGGGCGTCATGCTCAGCCACGCCAACCTGCTGTTTGGCGGCCAGACCTCGGCCCGGATGCGAGAGATCGCCTCGGACGACCTGATCCTGGGCGTGCTGCCGATGACGCATGTCTTCGGCCTGACCTCGATGATGATCGCCAGCACCGTCGCCGGTGCCGAGCTGTGGCTGTTCCCGCGCTTCTCGGCCCCGGCCGTGGTCGAGGCCCTGCAATCCGGCGTCAGCGTCCTTCCTGCGGTCCCGCAGATGCACGCGCTGATCATGGACGAGGTCAGCAAAAGCGGCAGGGGCCGCCTGCCGCCGGGGCGGCTGCGCTATGTCTCTTCGGGCGCGGCGCCGCTGGACCCCGACTGGAAGCGGCGGGCCGAAGCGTTCTACGGCGTGGCGCTGCAGAACGGCTATGGCCTGACCGAAACGACCGCAGGCGTCACCCTGACCACCAACCCGCCCGGCGTGCCCGATGTCAGCGTTGGCCCGGCCCTGCCCGGCGTGGATCTGCGCCTGCGCAATGTCGGCGCCGATGGCGTGGGCGAGATCCAGACCCGCGGCCCGCATGTCATGCCCGGCTATTTCCGCAACCCCGAGGCCACCGCCGCGGCCTTCGATGCCGAGGGCTTTCTGTGCACCGGCGATCTGGGCCGCATCGACAGCGACGGCAATTTGCACATCGCCGGCCGCTCGCGCGAGCTGATCATCCGGGGCGGCTTCAACGTCTATCCCCCCGAGGTCGAGGCCGCGCTGAACGACCACCCCCGCGTGGTCCAGACCGCCGTGATCGGCCGCAAGGTCGAGGGCGGCAACGAGGAGGTCTTGGCCTTCTGCCAGGCCGACGATCCCGCCGTGGTCAGCGAAGCCGACCTGCGCGAGCACGTGGCCGAGCGTCTCTCGCCCTACAAGCGGCCCTCGCGCATCATCGTGACAACGGCGTTGCCGACCTCGCCCAACGGCAAGATCCTCAAGCAGAAGCTGATCGAGACGTTCCGCGATGCGCTCGACACCAAGGAGGAAGGATGAGCACGATCGAACGCGAATCGATGGAATTCGACGTGGTGATCGTCGGGGCGGGGCCTGCGGGCCTGTCGGCGGCGATCCGCCTGAAGCAGATCGACCCGGACCTGAACGTGGTGGTGCTGGAAAAGGGCTCCGAGGTCGGGGCCCATATCCTGTCGGGCGCGGTGCTGGACCCGGTGGGCCTGAATGCCCTGATCCCCGACTGGAAGGACAAGGGCGCGCCGGTGAAGACGGCCGTCACCTCGGACAGCTTCGTGGTGCTGGGGCCGGCGGGCTCGGCGCGCATCCCGAACTGGCCGATGCCGCGGCTGATGTCGAACCACGGCAACTACATCGTCAGCATGGGCAACGTCTGCCGCTGGCTGGCCGAGCAGGCCGAAGGACTGGGCGTGGAAATCTTCCCCGGCATGGCGGCCTCCGAGCTGGTGATGGACGGCGACCGCGTGGCCGGCGTCGTCGCGGGCGAGATGGGCAAGAACCCCGACGGCACCCCTGGCCCGTCCTATGAGCCGGGCATGGAACTGCGCGGCAAATACGTCATGATCGCCGAGGGCGTACGCGGGTCTTTAGCCAAGCAGCTGATCGAGACATACGACCTGTCCGCCGGACACGAGCCGCAGAAGTTCGGCATCGGCATGAAGGAGATCTGGGAGATCGACCCGGCCAAGCACAAGCCGGGCACGGTCGTCCACACCATGGGCTGGCCGCTGGGCAAGAACGCGGGCGGCGGGTCCTTCATCTACCACGCCGAGAACAACCAGGTCTTCATCGGCTTCGTGGTCCACCTGAACTACGAGAACCCGTATCTCTACCCCTACGCCGAGTTCCAGCGCTTCAAGCACCACCCGGCCATCGCGGAGCTGCTGGAAGGCGGCAAGCGCGTGGCCTATGGCGCCCGCGCGATTTCCGAAGGCGGCTGGCAGTCGCTGCCGAAGATCACGGTGCCGGGCGCGCTGCTGCTGGGCTGCTCGGCGGGAATGGTCAACGTTCCCCGCATCAAGGGCAACCACAACGCCATGCTGTCGGGGATCGCGGCGGCGAACGCGGCCGCGGCGGCCATCTCCGCGGGACGCGAGGGCGACGAGCTGGTCGAGTACGAACAGGATGTCCGCACGGGCCTCATCGCCCATGACCTCAAGCGCGTCCGCAACGTCAAGCCCGCCTGGTCGCGCACCGGCATGGTGGGCAGCCTGATGCTGGGCGGCATGGACATGTGGGTCGCCAGCCTCTTCAACCGCAACATCCTGCGCACCTGGAAGCACGGCAAGACCGACGCCGCCGCGACCCGGCCCGCGAAGAACTATCGCCCGATCGACTACCCGAAGCCCGACGGCAAGCTGTCGTTCGACCGGCTGACCAACGTGGCCTTTTCCTTCACCAACCACGAGGAAAGCCAACCCTGCCACCTGAAGCTGAAGGACCCCACGGTCCCGATCCGGGTGAACCTGCCGGAATACGCCGAGCCGGCGCAGCGCTATTGCCCGGCCGGCGTCTACGAGGTGGTCGAGGACAAGTCGGTGCCCGAAGGTGCGCGCTTCGTGATCAACTTCCAGAACTGCGTCCACTGCAAGACCTGCGACATCAAGGACCCGTCGCAGAACATCGTCTGGACCACGCCGCAGGGCGGCGACGGGCCGAACTATCCCAACATGTAAGAAGGCCGGTGCCTCGCGACCCCAAGATAGGCCTGGCATGACCACCGTAATGCTTATTGAACTCGCCTGATGGAGATAGGAGAAACCACCATGAAGATGGACCGCATCGGCAGCTTCCGCTGGGAAGACCCCTTCCTGCTGGAAGACGAACTGACCGAGGAAGAGCGCATGATCCGCGACACCGCGCGGAGCTATGCCCAAGGCCACCTCGCTCCCCGCGTGCGCGAGGCCTTCCGGACCGAGCAGACCGACCGTGCCATCTTCACCGAGATGGGAGAACTGGGCCTGCTGGGCGTCACCATCCCCGAGGAGTTCGGGGGCACCGGTGCGGGCTATGTGAGCTACGGCCTTGTCGCGCGCGAGGTCGAACGGGTGGATTCGGGCTACCGATCCATGATGTCGGTGCAGGCGTCCCTGGTCATGCACCCGATCAACGCCTATGGGTCCGAGGAGCAGCGGCGCAAGTACCTGCCGAAGCTCTGTTCGGGCGAATGGGTGGGCTGCTTCGGCCTGACCGAGCCGGATGCGGGCTCGGACCCCGGCGGCATGAAGACCACCGCGAAAAAGACCCCCGGCGGCTACCGGCTGAACGGGTCCAAGATGTGGATCACCAACAGCCCCATCGCGGATGTCTTCGTCGTCTGGGCCAAGTCCGACGCGCATGGCGGCAAGATCCGTGGCTTCGTGCTGGAAAAAGGCATGAAGGGCCTCTCGGCGCCGAAGATCGAGGGCAAGCTGTCCTTGAGGGCGAGCGTCACCGGCGAGATCGTCATGGACGAGGTCGAGGTGGGCGAGGACGCGCTTTTGCCGAACGCCGAGGGCCTGGGCGGTCCCTTCGGCTGCCTCAACCGGGCGCGCTACGGCATCGCCTGGGGCGCGATGGGCGCGGCCGAGGCCTGCTGGCACGCCGCACGCCAGTATGGGCTGGACCGCAAGCAGTTCGGCAAACCGCTCGCGCAGACGCAGCTCCACCAGCTGAAGCTCGCCAACATGATGACCGAGATCACGCTGGGGCTGAACGCCGCCCTGCGCGTGGGGCGGCTGTTCGAGGCCGGGAAGATGCAGCCCGAGATGATCTCCCTGATCAAGCGCAACAACTGCGGCAAGGCGCTGGAGATCGCCCGCGTGGCCCGCGACATGCACGGCGGCAACGGCATCTCGGACGAATACCCGGTGATGCGCCATATGGTGAACTTGGAAACCGTCAATACCTACGAAGGCACCCACGACGTCCACGCCCTAATCCTCGGCCGCGCCCAGACCGGCCTGCAGGCGTTCTTCTGAGGAGATGCAGCCATGAAGCTTCTTGTGCCGGTCAAGCGCGTGATTGACTAGGGTCAGGACTCGTTCTCGTTTCATAGCCAGAACATGACGGTTGCTGCGAGGGCGACGGCGGATAGGAATACCTTCGGGCAGGAGGGGGACCCGCGCAAGGTTGTCGGTAGGGGCGAAGGGGAGGGGGATCACCCGGCCTGCACGACGACGCGAGGCGGAGGAAGGCCGGGGAAACCCCTTCGCCCCGTCAAGCCGACGGCCTTGCGTGGGGGAACCGGCGGTTCCCTGACGGACGCACGGAACGTGCGGCCCGGGAAAGCGGGGGCGTTCGGCTCTGTCCGAATCCCCCCGCAGGACATGGCCCGCCGAGGCGGGCCTCAAAGGATCTTCTTCGGTCCAGTTGAAGCCGCCTGACTGGTCAGGTTGCCCACAGGCTGCTGCGCTCGATCCCTGGCGTCTCGCTTGCAGCCTGCTTCGGCCCGTGCGGCGCTGCCGTCCCAGGCTGGACAACCCGCCTGGGATCGACCGTTGGGCCATGATCTCAGCGGTAATGCCGGTGATCGCGTCATGCGGGCGCCTCCCGCCAGGGCCGAGATGGACGGAGCAGGGCGACGAGGACCGACAAAGTCGACATTCGCCTGACTTTAGACAGTGCCCTTACTGGGCGTCATCGATGAGTTTCAACGCGCCATCGGGCAGCGGACGCTGCAATTCTTTCGCGTCAGTGCCATTGAGCCAGGCCGACCATGCATCAGGCTCCATCAAAATCACGGGCATAGCCTTTGGATGCACCGCCTTCACTTCGGCGTTCGGCCCGCAGGTCAGGAAGGCATAGAGGTCGTCGGTCGTTTCGCCATCCCTCACCTTGCGAACCGATTTCCAGCCCCGCGTCTCGATGCCCGCGAAAAACATCTGCGCGCCAGCATCTGCGGGCGCAAACCACTGATTGCCTTTTCCCTTGCCGAGCGGCTCTGCGAAGGCCGTCACCGGCACCAGACAACGGCACTCTTTGCCCAACCACCGCCGCCAATGTGGGCTGGACAGGTTGCGCACATTTGTCACGCCTGGATCTCGCTCGGTCTTTAGGGCAAATTTAGGTGAGGGCATTCCCCAGCGAGCTTTGACCAATTCCAGGCCATCCTCGTTATGCCGAACTATCGCGCCCAGCTGGTCGGGATAGACCTGGCCGGGCTGAAGATTGCCGGCCCGATCAGCCAGCCCGCTGAACAGTTTGCGCATGGCCTCCTGGGCGGTGGTGTTGGAGTATAAATTGCACAATTTCTCACGCCTTTTCGTCGCGCCAGATCCAGCGAACAACCTGCTTGACGGGACGGCGGACCGTCAAGCCGTCCTGTAACTCGGTCGCAGACGGCACAATCCAGTGAATATCCATCCATTCGCGGCGGCGGCATTTCGAGCAAATGAATGGCGGCACTAGCAGATCATGATCCGGGCCAAGAACCTTGATGAGATCATGAGCCCAATAACGGCAGGCACGCCCGCAGCCGGTGCAGGTCACGAGCGCCAGCCGCCCCGAATGCTCGATGTGCCGCAAGGTGCGGTTTCGGAACTTGTTGGCAGATGGATGACCCGCTGGCATGTCCGGAACATACAGAGAACATCCGCTCCGCAGCAAGCGTTTCCGACCCTGATCAGCGCATGACTGGAAATCTACATTGGCAAGGCGTATGATTACATACGATTACATTGGAGCACACCATGCCGCAGCGCGCCGAAACAGAACCCATGACCGTCCGCACAGCCAGGGTCTCGGAGATCGATGCCTTGGCCGCCGCGATGGATCGTTCTCGCAACTATGTGGTCAATCAGGCGATCGATCAGTTTCTCGAAGCCAACGCTTGGCAAATGGAACGGATCGCGGCCGGGGTGGCCGCAGCGCGCGAGGGTAACGTCAGTTCTGCCGACGACGTCTTTGGCGCCATTGCCACCAAGCATGGCTGGCAGGCTTGAAGACACTTCTCATTGCCGAGCCGGCCGGGCGAGACCTTGAAGCCATCGTGGATTATATCGCGCGGGAAAACCCGGCTGCGGCCGAGAATGTGTACAGGCAGATTGCCCGAACAGCCGCGAAGCTTCCGGAGTTTCCCGCACTCGGCCGTCCGGGGCGCTTTTCCGGGACGCGGGAAATGAATGTGGCAGGGTCACCCTATCTCATTGTCTACGAGGTCAACGTCGAGGCAGTCACAATTCTGGCCGTCTTTCACACCTCCCGCAATCTCGCAGCGGCCCTTCGCGATCGTATGGAAGGCAGCTAAGCAGGACGAAGCTGCGGTCTGCATTTTTGCCGTAGGGCGGGCTGAAGCCCGCCCTACAGGCGATGTCAGAAAAGGGCACTCGTTTCGCGCTGTGACGCGGCATTTTCTTATATGCCTACCCACGTCGGAACAGCGGCACAGGCGGCTGAGCAGCTTTAACCGGCATCTTGCTTACCGTGGTGAATAGCAAGATGTTGTTGTGGGAACACGGGTGAGAGGCGATGGCCGAACGCAATGACATATCGGGTCTTTTGGCCTTCATTGGCAGGGAAGGCGACTGGCGGGAACGGCTGCAGGATGTGGTCGCGGAACACCTGATACCCGCGCTGGAAGAATTCGAGCTCGACCAGGAAGGCCTGGCCGACCTCCTGGGCGAGCAGTGGACGGGCGTGCTTTGGGGGTGCGGGTTCGAGGACTTCCTTGGCCAGCGCTATGAGGACGGAAACATCGTCGATCTCTACCTGAAGCGGCGCGGCTGGAAGGAGACGGCGCTGAACCGGGCCTATTTTGCGGCGCTGCGGGATGCGCCGGTCAGCTTGTATGAAGTCAGTAATGTCCAGCCCGGCACGTCGATGACGCTACGCGATCTGTTGTCGGATGCTGCCCCGGTCACAGTGAAGGAGATATCCGCTACACGCACACTGAAGCAATGGGACCGGATTGCCGTGCGCGTGGTGCCCGAGCGAGAGCACCACGTTATCTCCGGGGCGTTGTTGCCCTTTCGGGCCGAGACAGTGGATTTCCTGTTTTCGGGGCTGCGCGATGCTCTGAAGCTGAAGAAGCGAGATGCACTGCGGCTCACCCGCGATCAGCTTCTGACCTGCGCACCCATCTTTACCACCGCATGGCTATTTATCGAGATCGATCGCGCCCTCACCCCGGCGCAACCGCAGTTCACGAATTCGGACGGAGATGATGTGTTGTTCCACGACCTGCGGTACCTGTTTGCCAGCGGCGTCACGCAAAGGGCGGTGGCAGAGCGGCTGGACCGGGTGAAGGGTTTCCTGCCGCAGGGACCGAAGCTCTGGAGCTGGCTGGCGGAGCGGAAGGGGCGCGGCGGCAAGGCTGGCTATGGCATCATGCTGGACACGCAGATGGAGGGGGTCACCGTTCTGGGCTCCATGGAACTGAAGGGCAAGGCGCTGCTCGTGACCGTCAACTCGACCGAGCGGGCGGACAAGGTCCGGAAGTTGATCCGCGACGCCGCCGGGGACCTGTTAAGATCGCATTTGACCACGATCCGGACGGTTGATCAGATGCGGGCCGACCAACAGCGCGACAGGCCGAGTGAGGAGGTCGAGGAAATTCCACCAGACATCGCGCGCCAACTGATGCGGGATCACATGGACAAGCATTACCGCGAAACGCTGGACGCGCCAATCCCGGCGCTTGGAAGCAAATCACCGCGGCAGGCCGTCCACACGGCAGCGGGGCGCGAGAAGGTGATCGATTGGTTGAAGCTGCTGGAAAACCATAGCGCCAGGCATGATGAGGGTCCGATTACCGAATACGATTTCAGCTGGATGTGGGCCGAGCTCGGATTGGAAGAGCACCGGATGTAGCTTTGGGCAGGGCCTTTGCCCGACATCAGCGGCCCTAAGCGGTCGCGCGAGCTTGTGAATGCATTCTGCGCTCGCAGCCCGCATTGCGGACATTGGCTTCCGTCTTCGGTGCTTCTATCTTCCAAGGAAGAACCAGGAGGTATTCACATGGAACGCGAACCCAACCTTGTCATCTCCAGCGCCTCCCAGCACGTTGTCGAGGATGGCGTGCCCTTCAAGGTGGATATCTACAAACTCGAAGGTGGGGACGGTTGGTCGCTGGAAGTCGTTACCGAAGACGTGATGTCCATTGTCTGAAGCCTTGGCCACTTCAACTGTATTCGCCCGAAAAGAGTGTCGAGAATTCGGCCTCGATCATCATGGATCGCGCGTTGTTCGGCACAGCCATCGCATTTCCTACGAGCCTCTATTGCTTCACCGACCTGATCTTGCACAATCGCTTCCTGCAACCGCCCCAACAAGGTTTTTGCGTCGTCGAGGAGAAGGCCCAAATTCTCGGAACAAAACTCGTCCGGCGCACGGTTAAGTCGAGCGATATTGCGCCTTTTGGTTTCTCCATCTTAAAGCGTCGTCTCGACAAAAATGCTTACGTCCATGGTGGGTCCCGCCTTGTTCCGAAACCTTACCCTACCACGTCGACCACCAGGTTTTGCCCACCCCCCAACCTTTCAGGTACGGCGTGGTTCCGGCCGTCAGATAGCGCGGGCAGGAAACCGCTTGGTGAAAGGAATGGACTTCAAGATCCGTCAGGCCATCGCATCCACGTTCCGCGAGCGTTCTGCCAGCTCGGTCATGAAATCGTCGGACCCGTAGATGTTGTCCAACGCTTCGTCGAGCTTGCGCGCCGCCTCATCATTGCCGAGTGCCTCGGCGAATGCCTTGGCCGTGCCGAACCCGGCGATGCCGTAATGGCACATGCGCTGGTATTGCGCGATGATCGCCACGTCGAGCGCGGCACCGCTCATGTCACTGTCGAGCGCGTGCTTCCTGGCCTCCTTCACGAGCCCTTCCATACCCTTGCAATGCTCTTTCTTCACATCGGCACCGGTGTCCTCGAGCACGGATTTCAGAAGGCGGGTATGCTGGTCGATCCCTTCCTTGGCGGAACTCAACCGGTCGGCCAGCTTGCTGTCGGATGCCTTGTCGGCCATCGCCGACACCACCTTCGACATCTGGTCGTTTGCGGACCAGAGATCCTGTAGTTCATCGATATAAAGGTCTTTCAACGTTGCCATCTTATGCTCCTTTCACGGTCGGCAGTGCCGACGCATCGGTTTGAGTGGGTGCGGGCAGACGATCCACAGGGACCGGACAGGCCCGCATGCCGGGGCCAGCGGGGACATTTGCTGACCCCTTGCCCGGCAGCAGCGTGTCAAGGTGGGAACATGGCCTCGTTGCTGCCGAAGCTATCGAGGCGGATATCAGCCGCTCCGAATTCCTGAACGTCTCCAGTATTTCAATATGCCGCGGGAGATCCCGCACATGCAGGCGGAAGCGGGCGGGCACCTGCGGCGGCCAGGGGCCCAGCGTCTTGCCGCTGGCCTGCGTGACCAGCCAGTCCGCCGGCGGCAGGCAATCGTCGATCAGATAATCCAGGCCCCCGATCCGCGCCTTCAGCGCGACGGACATGCCCCCCGCCGCGCGTCCGATCAGGCGGCACGAGGCCTGCACCGTCACATCGTCGGCGTGACGGACCCGGCAACCCGCCGCGCGGAGCGCGCGGACGATCCGGCGGTCTTCGCCGCAACGAACGGGCGCGAACCCGCCTCCTGCCAGATAGGCCGCGCGTGTGAACCCGAGGCTCGCCCCCGCCGCTTCGCCGTGGGTGTCGCCGATATCCGCACATCCGGGCGCGTGGCGGGCGTAGATGTCCTGCACCAGGGCCCTATAGGTGCCTTCCAGTTCGGCGAGGTGAGGGTCCATGCCATCGAGGATATCTGCCTCGCCCGCGATCAGATCGACCTTGCCGCAGACAGCGTCCGCCGTCTTCAGGTGGGCAAGGTTCTGCGCGATCCAATCCGGGGCGACGATGCAATCGGCGTCGGTGGTCAAAAGGTAGCGCAGCGCGGGCATGGTCTGCAGGGCGTGATCGCATCCGATCCGCCGGGCGGTGCCGACACCCTCCCGTGAAGGCAGTGTCCGTTCCAGCACCGTCAGGTCCAGGTCATGCCGCGCGGCGATGTCGTGGGCCCCGCTGCCGGTGCGGTCGGTGGTGTTGTTGAGCACCAGGATCACCACCGCGTTGCCTTGTCCGGCCAGGGCGGTGAGACAGGCACCGATCCGGGCTTCCTCGTTGCGGGCCGGGATGACGATGGCGGTGTCTTTTGCGGCGGGGCGGGTCATGTCGTGCCCTTCGCCAGTCCGCGGTCGATGCGATACCCGTCGGTCTGCGCCACGCAATCGAACTCATGGGTGTCCAGCGCCGCCGTGAAGATCGCCAGCGCCTCTTCGCCCTGCAAATCATGGTCGGTTTCGCCAAGCCAACTCACGCAGAGCACCTCCGCCTTCGGCCAGGCGCTAGCGATATCCAATGCCAGTGTGCGCAAGCTGCTATCATCGAGGAAATAGAGGATTTCGGACAGGATCAGCAGGTCGAAATCGCCCCTTGGCAGCGGACAAGGGTAAAAGTCGTGGATGAAGGTGGAATCCGGCACGGCACGGCGCGCTGCCTCGATCGCGATGGCCACCGCATCTATGCCGGTATAGCGGTCACAGATGTCCACCAGATGCTGTGCAAGCTGCCCGTTGCCGCAGCCCAGCTCGAAGGCCGAGGCGTAGCGGGGCCGCGTCAGCGCCGCCCGCGTCGCGGCGAACTTGGCCTGTTCGTAACCGCTGTGCTCGAAATCCCAAGGGTCCGAGGTGTCGGCATAAAGCGCGTGCAGGTGATCGCGGCCCACCCCCATCACGGCATCCTCCAGAAGATCTCGTCTTCGGTCACGAATTTCTCGATGAACCCTACCGGAAGAATGAAGCCCGATGGATCATCGGTGACGACCCTGCCCAGTTGGCTTCGATGCGATTGGATTGCCGCGCGTTTCCTGTCGCGCAGGTCCTCCGGGGGCACGCACACCGGGGCGTGACGGGTGGCGGTCTGGCGGAAATCGGGATCGTCCCAGCGGCACCAGACGGGATAGCTGTAGAACGCCCACTCCGGGCGGCGGCGGCGCAACGCGCCGGCGAACCGCGCCGTCGCCTGGTGGTCTTCGTGGTGATCCTCGGCGGCGGGCACGAAGACATGGCGCGCGCCATGACCTTCGATGATCTGTTCCAGCCTGGCGGCAACCTCTGTCGCATCGGCCTGATAGAGACGGCTGTCGGCCATGCCCAGCCAGGTCAGATCGCGCGCGGAACCGCCGAGACATTCGATGGCCGCTACCATCTCCGCACGTCGCTGGCGGGCCAGCCGCCGGGGCGTCCATTGGCAAGATCCGGGGTGGCTCGCACTGCCATCCGTCAGGCAGATGACATGCGCGCCGGCGCCTGCAAAACCCCGCGCCAGAAGTGCGCCGCAGCCGAGGGATTCATCGTCGGGATGCGGGGCCAAGACGACGAGGCTTTCGCGACCCTCGAACACGTCCGGCAATAAAGGGCGGTGCGCGACATTCATCCGAACACTCCCCAGATGCGCCCGTCTTCCCCGAGAGCCGTCTGCGCCGCGCGTTGCAGGAACGCATCCCGCGCGGCCTGCCGCAGATAGACCGCCAGATCGCGGGCCATGCGTCCGGTCTCGGAACCGGCCTCGAAATGCCGCAGGCCGATGCTCTGCTCGACGGCCCGGATGGCATCGAGCCCGACCTCCTCGGTAAAGAGCCGGGCCGCGATAGAGGTGGTAACGATGTCGTCCGGCGCGATGTGGCGATCGGCAGCGGCTTCGGCGGTGCGCTCGGTCAGGGCCATGCCGGCCCATGTCCGCATCAGCACATCCATCAGGCGGCCCTTCTGGGCCTCTGCCCCCATGCGGCCTGCGGCGCGAAGCTCTGTCGCGGCCACGTCCAGCAGGCCGACGGTGGCGCCGGCCTGCAAGGCCGCGATCCGCCAAACACCGCCGACGAAATGCGGCTCCTTCAGGTAATCGCCGGGGTCGCCGATCCATTCGATCCTGTCGACCGGCAGGCCGGTGAAATCAAAGCTGCCCGAGGCAGTCGCCCGCATCCCCTGCATGTCCCATGCGGACGGGTCCGCGGGGGCGGCGTCCGTCACATCGACCAGCGCCAGCCGCACCTCGGGACCGGAATCCACAGTGACCAGCGCATGGGTCACGGTGCCCAGCCCCGAGGCATAGCACTTGCCGCCCTGCAAATGCTGCCCCGTGGCATCCAGCGTCACCGGCGCCGCGCCATCGGCCCCCCAGACGCCCAGCAGGGCACCCTCGGCGATCTGGCGATCGACCTGCGCCTCTTGCACCTTCGTTCCATAAAGGCGGACCAGGTGCAGCGCGTTGACATGCCCTTCGAACAGCCTCCCGATGCCGAGGTTCGCAGCGCCCACCTGCATCAGCACCCGGGCGGTGCGGGCGGGATCGGTCGCGCCGTCATCGGTCAGAAGGTCCGCCTGTCGCAGCAGATCGATGGAGCGGCCGATCGGGCGCGCGCCGCGTTCCTCTTCTGCGGCGGCGGCCCGCAGGGCCTCCGCGACATCGGACGGCACCGGCCCGGCGGTGGTCGAAGGCGGCAACTCGGCAAGGGGTCTGGAAGCTGTCATGTGCTCTTTACCATCTCCATCTCAGGATGCCTTGCAGCGGCGTGTTCCAGCAGCTGCACCCAGTCCCCGGTGACCCGGCCCAGCCGGAAGGCGGGATTGGCGGTGACCTGCGGCGGCGCACGCCGCCACGCCTGAATGCGCCCAAGGATCTGCGCCGGGTCATGGCCATCCACGCGCTGCGTGGCATCCGCCACGATTTCCGCATTGGCGCCCAGCCCATCATGCACCAGCACCGGCGTGCCGACCGCATTGGCCTCGGCCAGCACCAGGCCGAAGGTCTCGGCAAATGTCGTCTGGGGATAGAACAGGCAGAGCGCACGGCGCATCTGCCGGATGAGCGCCCCATGGGACAGGGATCCCAGAAAAACCACGCCCTCGGGCACCGGCCCGGTATCCCAGCGCAGATAGCCCGGATCGGCCACGGCAAGGGTCAGGTTCGGAAGGTCACGGCGCAGGGCGGCGAATTGTTCGAACACCTCGGCCAACCCCTTGTGGGGCGAACTGGCAAAGAGCAGCAGGTCGGGATCGCGGGGCGTGGCGTCGGGGTGCAGATCGTCATCGAGCGGATCGTAGATCACCCGAATGGGCGGCACATCCTCCGCCCCGAGAAACCCCGCAAGCGCACGGGCGTGCGTTTCGGACACGCAGATCACCGTGATTCCGGCAGCCTTCAGCGCCGCGGCCATCTTGCGGTTATGACGGCCGGGATAGACGTGCAGCCAAAGAAAGATCGGCGTGGCTGGATGCCGCTTGCGCAGCTTGATCGCCACCTTCCACCGGTTGATGACGATCAGGGCGGCTTGGTTTTGCGCGTCATCGAGGTCTTGCAGGGGCCGCAACTTCCCTGCCTCGGACAGGTGCCTGTTGCTGCGACCCTGCTGATACTGCGTGATCTCGAACCGGGAGCCGAGTGCAGCGGCCACCCGCAGCACCGTCGCTTCGGTGCCGCCAAGACCGCCGGTCCCGAGGTCGGGCAGGTCGTAACCCGCGGCAGAGCACGGATCGACGATTCCCACGGGCGCGCGCGCTGTCTCTTGGCGAAAGGCCTTCATTGCGCGGCCATCCGTGTAGCAGGAAAGGTGGCGAGGATTTGCGCGACACTGGCCGACGTGGCGGGCGTGACCGGCATGTCCCGCCGCGCCAGCAAGTCGGGCCGGCTGACATGGCTGACGCCGAGGGTCGGGATATCCACCGGCACCGGGGCCACCCTGCCGTTCTCCCGCCACACCTCGACCTTGGCCCAGACCTTCTGCCGGTCCGCCCTGCGCCGGGCGCTGTCGTAATCCGAGACCGTCGATTGCGTCAGGCTGTCGGGCGTCTCGATCTTGGTCAGCAACAGTTCCGGCACGATCCAGACGATCTCGCCGTTCAGGATCAGCCGGTTGCGGAACTCGCGGTCCTCCTCGATGCAATCCTCGAACCCGCCGAGACGGCGGAACACATCCGCGCGGAACAGGCCGGAGTTGATGTGCGTCCACTCCCCCGGCACCTGCGCGCCCATCTGAAGGTTCGGGAACACGTCATCGAGCAGGGACAGGTCGCGCCGGATCTCGACGCGCCGCCCGTCCGGCAGGATCAGTTCGTGGTGGGTGAGCGCGGCGCTGACCTCCAGCCGCTGCCCCGCTTCCTTGCCCGCCAGTTGCCAGTTCAGGCAGTCGTCGGCACCGATATCCTGCGCGGTCAACACGCGCACCTGGTGCAGAACCTTGTCGCGGTGCGGGATGTCGTCGGAATCGTGGAAGGTGACCGCATCGCCCGCGGTCAGCAGCAGGCCAGCGTTCTTGGCATTGGCGGTGCCGAGGTTCTGCGACAGCCGGATGTAGTTGAAACGCGGATCGGCCAGGAAGCACCGCACCGCGTCTTCGGTCGCGTCGGTGCTGGCGTCGTCGATCACCGTGACGCGGATGTTCCACCAGCTTTGTTCGAGTGCCGCGCGGATGGCACCGACGATTAGATGAGCGCGGTTCCAGGTCGGGATGACGATATCGACCAGGGGGGATAGCGGATCGGATGTCATGCGGAAACCTCCTTCACAGGTGAGGCGATGGTGGCACGATAGGCGCGCAGGCTCCTGTCGGTCAGCAGCGCGGCGGGCAACGGCAGCAGGAGCGCCAGTAGCGCGGCGCGGATCAGCGGCTCCGCAGGGTGCCCGCCGAGCAGCAGCAGAAGCGCGGTGAGGAAAACCACGAGGTGACAGATGGACAGGGAACCGGAGCCCTTGCCGCCCGATTTGTCGGTGACCACGAATTTCAGGCGGCAGCCCGCGAGCGCATCGAAGGTCGCCTTAGCCGATTGCGGCGCCAGCGCGATGCGACAGGCCAGCGCGTGGAGGATGACCGGAAGGGCCTGCCCGTCGCGCAACCCGCGCGCCACGACGCGTGAAACGATGTCGCAAAGCGCGAGCAGGATGGCCACCGCAGCCAGCGCGGCGGCGACCGTATGCCCCTGCGCGGTCAGCAGCCAGACCGTCAGCAGCGCGAAAGGCACGAGGGCGAGGCTGAACCATGCAGTCAGTTGCGTGAGGATCACCAGCCGCTTGTGCAGCTCGAACTCGCCCGCGGGGGTGAGGATCGTCCGCCCATGCCGCAGCAGGGTCTGGACGTTGCCGCTGCACCAGCGATAGCGCTGCCTTTCGAGATCGCGCAGCGACAGCGGCAGCAGCCCCTTGCCCACGACCCGGTTGATGAACCGGCCCGCGAAGCCCGCGTGGCAAAGCCGCACGCCCAGGTCCGCATCCTCGGTCGTGGTGGCGCCCGACCACCCGCCGACGGAAACCAGCGCGGTCTTCGAAATCACGCAGAGCGTGCCGGTCAACAGTACCGCCTCTGCCTCATCGGCGGCGGCGGCATTGGTGCGGAAATATTCCTCAAGCTCGGCATCCACGCCCGGTGCGGTGGTCGTAGTAGCGACATAGGATTGCGGAAACTGCACGTAATCCGCCGCGGTCCGGTGCAGCGCCTCCGCCGCGCGGCGCAGGAAATCGCGGTCGACCACGTAATCCGCATCGACGGTGACCACATGGGTCGCATCGTCGCGCGTATGCGCCAGCGCGATGTTGAGCGCGCCGGCCTTGGCACCCTTGACACCCGTCCGGTGCAGGAAGGCGATCCGGCCCGGATGCGCGGCGCAAAACCTCTTCACCGGCTTCCACACCGCGGGATCGGCGGTGTTGTTGTCCATCACGACGATCTCGTAGGCATCCGACGGCCAATCCTGATCCAGCAGGGCCTGCAGGGTGCGGATCACCAGCCGGGGCGGTTCCGCATGGGTCGCGACATGGATTGAAAAACGCGGGCTGGCGAAGTCCTGCCGACCCGTCGCCAGCCGGGCGGGCAGACAGGAAACAAATGGCCGAAGGCCCATCAAACCGATCTGAACCACGATGATGACCGCACAGAGGAACAGACCGACCGCCGGGAGGACGGCAGACAGAATCAGTATTCCCCAGATGAAGACAGCCCGCAGTTCCACATTCGCCCCCAAGCGTTAGTTAAATAGCAATAAAATTTTTCGATCAGTAGCTTGTTAGATTTCGACGCTACCGACGGTCCAACAAAGTCGTTGCTCGTCGGTTCCCACTTCGGATGATTCATCGCCGGCGCGGGTGTGCCAAGGATGCGCGACACCGCCAAACCATGCTTTCAACTGGATTGAATTCCGCCGCGGCGGTCAGTCTTGCGGAAACCAGGAGGTATCCATGTCGGCATAGCGATCATGGAAATCCGTAAGTTCTATCATCGCATCTTCCCGAAGGATCTGGAGCCGATGCTGATCGCGGTGAATATAGCCATCCTCTTCCATCCGGATGAAGGTCTTGCTGATGTAGACATTGGTCAGGCCGAGGTAATCAGCGATCTGGCTCTGCGTCATCGGCAGGCGAATCGTGTCGGTCATGCCCGGATTGGTGATCCGGAGACGGGATATGAGATCCAGCAACATGTAGCTGACCCGTTCCTGCGCACTCATCCGGCCCATTGCGCGGAGAACATCAATCAAAACAACCTGGTCGCGAAGTGCTATCGAAAGCAAAAGTGCTGAAAGCTTCGGAGACTCGCGCAGGATCTCGTCCAGCGACGATTTCGGGAATGGACACAGGCACACCTCTTCGACAGTTCGCAGCGTGGTCGTGGAGTGCTTGAGGGTGACGTCGGCGAAACCAATGACGTCGCCGGGATGATGGATCTTGACAATCTGGCGCCGACCATCGGGCAGATCGGTAAAGCTGAAGGCCCAGCCATGTTTGACCACGTATAGGTCCTTGTTCTCGTCGCCCCCCTGATACACTTCCCGTCCTGCATCGAAAATGCGTTCGGCTCTCTCAAGCTTAGCCAACCTATCACAATCGGCCTCGGAAAGTGAGACGTAATGCGACAGCTTGGTAACGAGACAACTGGATGTGCTGGACATGAAAATTTTCCTATCTGTTGCCTCTGATATGAAGGCAGTCGAAAATATTGAGAACGACGCAGATGAGCACAGAGATAAATGCCGCCTCCTTGAGGAAACCTAGCCCGCAAGCGATGCCAATCGACCCTACAGCCCAGATTGCGGCTCCGCTGCGGACACCTTTTAGTCGCCCGTCGTCACTGGGCGACATGATCGCCCCCGCTCCGAGGAACCCGATGCCACCGACAATACCCTGAATAAGGCGGGTAGGGTCAATACTGAGGGCCTCATCCTCGGCCATGCTGCTCAGAGCAAAATTGAGGGTAACTGCCATTAAGGCGGTAGAGCCGATCGCAACCAAAACGTAGACACCCGCCCCTAGAGGCTTTCCTTTGATCTCGCGATCAAGCCCGACGATTAACCCACACCCCCCAGAAAAAAGGACGCGAAGTATAAATTCACTGAAATCGACCACTAACCGAGAACTCCCTGTTCTGATGCCTACCCTGCCATATACTTTCTTTAAACCCCGCTGCCTTGCGTGGATTTAATATGCATTGAAACGGGGTATTCCGCACGCGGCTATGGTCGCGTTTGAACGAATAAGGTCTTGGATGCAAAAAGCACCTTCAAACAATGGATACATTGATGTTTTTTGACGGACCTATACTCGATGCGTTGGCCAAGGGTTCCCTACTGAGCGCGGTCGGCATTACCTGGATCATCCTGCTGGTCCGCGTAGTCGGATTGCGATCATTCTCGAAAATGACGAATTTCGACTTCGTCATGACTGTTGCCATGGGCTCGCTTCTGGCCGGGGCGTCTCAGTCGCAGGAATGGGCGGGATTTCTTCAGACGCTGACGGCGATGGCCAGCCTCTTTGCCGTCCAGTATGGCGTCTCGCGGCTGCGACGCTGGTCGCCGCGACTCGACGCGCTGGTTCAGAATACGCCGGTCCTGCTGATGAAGGACGGCGTCATCCTGCACGATGCCTTGCGCGCGACGCGTGTTGCCGAGGAAGACCTGATCGCAAAGTTGCGGGAGGCCAATGCGCTTGATTTCTCATCCGTTCGAGCCGTGGTGCTGGAGACAACGGGCGATATCTCGGTGCTGCGTGGCGATCATGTGGACGAGGCCCTGTTTAAGGGGGTTGCCGACGCCTGAAATGGAAACCGATGCCTTCTTCGAATTCAGCACCTATCACCTGACCCTCGCGGTGGCGGGATGCATCGTGATCCTGGCGCGCTGGTTTCCGCGGCTGGTCTCCTCGCGGGAACCGGCGGCCGCCCCGCTGATGATCCTGCTCGGGGCCGCTGCGGTCCTCACGGTCCCCGGCCTGCCCGCACCTCCCGACCCGCGCAGCGCCCCCCTGCTGTGGGAGGTCGTGGCGGAAATCACCGTCATCGTCGCGCTCTTCGCCGCCGGAATGCGGGTCGACAGCCTCGGTCCGCCGCGGAAATGGGGACCGACGCTGCGGCTGCTCGTGATCGGGATGCCCCTGACCATCCCGGCGGTCGCGCTCCTGGGCGTGGTTCTGGGTGGGCTGACCGTCGGCTCCGCGCTTCTGCTGGCCGCCGTGCTGGCACCGACCGACCCGGTTCTCGCCGCCGATGTGCAGATCGGACCACCCCAAGAGGGACAGGAGCATCCGGTGCGCTTTGCCCTGACCACGGAGGCCGCACTGAACGACGGGCTGGCCTTTCCCTTCGTCTACCTCGGCCTGCTCGTCATCGCGCAGGGTCTGGCCCCCGGCGACTGGGGTCTGCGCTGGCTGCTGGAAGACGTGATCTACCGGATATCCATCGGGGCCGCGATGGGCTGGGCCGGGGCTTGGCTGCTGGGCCAGATCCTGTTCAACCTGCCCCGCGAAACCCGGCTGGCCGATACCGGCTCCGGGGTGATCGCGATTGCCGGGGTGTTCCTGTGTTATGGCTCAACCGAACTGGTCGAGGGCTACGGTTTCATCGCCGTGGCCGCGATGGGCCTGTCGCTGAGGCGTATCGAGAGCGAACACCATTATCATCGGCATCTGCACGATTTCTCGGAATCCATCGAAGACGCCCTGACGGCGCTTCTGCTGATTGCCCTGGGTGGCCTGCTCCCCGCTCTGGCAGCGGACCTGACCTGGAACCATGTCGCCATCGCGGTGCTGCTGATCGTGGTGCTGCGCCCGCTGGCGGGATGGGTATCCCTGACGGCAAGGGCGTTAGCCCGTTCCGACCGGGCGGTGGTTGCCGTCTATGGGGTGCGCGCGATCGGATCGATCTACTATCTGGCCTATGCGACCAGCCATGCCGATCTGCCGCATATCTCTGACCTGTGGATCATCACCGCGCTGACGATCTTCCTGTCCACCATCCTACCTGGTTTCTCGGTGGGCTGGAGTATGGATAGGATCGGGCGCTGATCGTCGGGTCTCTTGCCGCCGGTCACACACTAGCGGCAAAGAAGCTCTTCATTTGCGCTGCCAGAATCTCAGTTTCCCGCAAGCTTTGATGAAAGCCGCACAGTCGCCCTTTTTCGCAATCCGGAATACGCCGTCATCGAAATCGCCGACTCCCGCTGCGTGAAACAATTTCTCGGCTTCACCAGCGAGTGCGATGAACTTCGCATGTGCAAACGCGTCGGCAGCGAAGCCCTTGGCCGGGGGCATGGACTTCAACTTTTTGATCCCGTCTGCCGATGCCATCACGGCCACAGCATCATAGAGCACGGATGGCCCGCCATCGACTTTCTGATCGGCCGGCACGCGTTTACCGTCGGACGTCTTGATGCCGCCGATGGTCGGCGCGACGATCTCGACCATGCCGCCCGCATCCTTTACAGCGTCTCGAAGTGAAGCCAGCAGATCACCGTCGATCCCGTCTGTCACGAGGATCCCCAGCTTGCGGCCCTTAAAGTTGTCCGGCCCGTTCTTGAGGATCGAAAGCGCGTCCGATGGCTTGAGACCCTCGACCATGTCGCGCCGAGGCGTGTGGGCCTTGGGGAGTTTGTCAAAACCCAGCCCATCTGCGACCATCTGCGCCAGATCAGGGTCGATGTTCGGCAGATGCGCCACGACACGCTCGCGGATGTCCAGCACCTCGCATTTCGACAGCTCGAAGATCAGCGCGTCGGCGATGTGGCCCTGCTCCACCTCGGTCTGGCTTTGGTAAAACTGCCGCGCCTGACTGTAGTGATCGGCGAACAGCTCTGCACGCACCTTGCGCTTCTCACCCTCGACGGCTTCTGGGAACGACGTGAAACCGCTCTCCGGATCGGCGCGGGGGCCGCCATCCTTCCAACTGTTCGGCTCGTAATTGGCGCGGCCCGCCGGGTTGTGCATCGCCATGTGGCCGTCCTGCTGGAAATGCGCAAAGGGACATTTCGGCGCATTGACGGGGATATGAGTAAAGTTTGGACCACCCAGACGTTTGATTTGTGTGTCGAGATAGGAGAAATTCCGCCCCTGCAGCAGCGGGTCGTTGGTAAAGTCGACGCCCGGCACGATGTTCTGGGTGCAGAACGCGACCTGTTCCGTCTCGGCAAAGAAGTTGTCGACCACGCTGTCCAGCACAAGCCGCCCGATTATACGCACGGGCACGTCCTCTTCGGGGATCAACTTGGTCGCATCCAGCACATCGAAGTCGAACGTGTCGGCAAAGGCGTCGTCAAACACCTGCACGCCCAGTTCCCATTCCGGGAAATCGCCCGCTTGAATGGCTCCCCACAGGTCGCGTCGGTGAAAGTCGGGATCGGCGCCATTGATCTTGACCGCCTCGTCCCACAGGACCGATTGCAGACCCTGCTTGGGTTTCCAGTGGAACTTGACGAAATGGCTCTCCCCCTCCGCGTTGACGAAGCGGAATGTGTGAACTCCGAACCCCTCCATGAACCGGAACGACCGCGGAATGCCCCGGTCCGACATGGTCCACATGACCATGTGCATGGCTTCGGGCATGAGCGAGATGAAATCCCAGAAGTTGTCATGCGCCGATTGCGCCTGGGGAAAGGCGCGATCAGGCGCTTCCTTGACCGAATGCACCAGATCGGGAAACTTCATCGCGTCTTGGATGAAGAACACCGGGATATTGTTGCCGACGATGTCCCAGTTGCCTTCCTCGGTATAGAGTTTCACGGCAAATCCGCGTGCATCGCGGGCCAGATCCATCGACCCCTTGTTGCCCGCCACGGTCGAGAACCGGACGAATGCCGGCACCTTGCGGCCCTTCTCCTGCAAAAGATGCGCGGACGTAAGCTCCGGGATCGGGTCGGTTGTCTCGAAATATCCGCGCGCGCCATAGCCCCGGGCATGCACCACCCGCTCGGGGATACGCTCGTGGTCGAAATGAAACATCTTCTCGCGGAAATGGAAGTCCTCGAGCAAGGCTGGACCCCGCGGCCCCGCTTTCAACGTGTTCTGATTGTCCGAAACCGGCACACCCTGCGATGTGGTCAAACGCGCGCCATCGGATGACTGCTGATGCGTTTCGCCGCCTTGCCCCGTTTTTTCGCGACGCTCAGTCGTCTCATTTGATTTCTGCGTCTCGATTGAGGGACGAAATTGCGGTGATTTTTCAGACATTTGTGTTTCTCCAAGGGATTGGTGCGCGCGCAGACAGGCTAATATCGACCAAAGCAGATCCTACGCCGGTTAATATTCCATAGCTTCCATCTAGATTGATGCGACGAGACGTAAAGTCATGCCTACCAATCTGATTGAAAGCCGTCTGCGACCTCAAACGAACGTCCGAGCTTGTCTCGAGCGTCGGAAGATCTGCCAGACCGCTCACCCTCCTTCCAAACTGGAAAAATCCATGGAATTTGTCTTGATCGACTTCTGGGCCGCCAATCTTGAACCGGTGGTGCCGGATTTGCAGGTTTGGCTTGCTGCACTGGAAATGCGGGTCGCACAGACGGTGGCTCGGGGAGGTCACATACTTGTCCTGCCGGAGTTCGCCTGCGCCCAGTGGTTGAGCTTTGCGCCCGCAGATATGGCGGAGGCAGACACCCTTGAATGGCTGTTCGAATGCGGGGAGGTAGCGCTCGATGCGATTGCGGCGATGTCTGCGAAACATGGTGTGGTAGTGCCCCGGGGGATGGTGTAAGAGCGCCGACCTTCGGAGAGGTCCAAAGCTGATCAGGTCGCCACGGCGGACAGCCTGATGTCGGGATTGTCGGTGACGCGCGCGAGGCTTTCAAGAGACATATATCTCCGCGCAACCGTCCATTCGTCATTGGTTTCAAGCATCAGCGCGCCGACGAGCCGGATGATTGCCTCGTCGTTCGGGAAGATGCCGATGACGTCAGACCTGCGCTTGATCTCCCGGTTCACCCGCTCCAGTGGATTTGTCGACGCGATCTGAGCCCAGTGCTCGCGGGGAAAATCCATGTAGGCGAGCACGTCGTCGCGCGAGACGTCCATGAGGGTGCCGAGCCTCGCCTGCTTCTCGCGCAGTGCGTCCGCGACGACCTCCCATTGGGCTTCGGCATCCGCCTTGTTTTCCTGGGCGAAGATCGTCTTCAGCATGGCTGCCACAGCCGTGCGCTGCTTGGTCGGAGCATGGGCGAGCGCGTTGCGCATCCAGTGAACGCGACAGCGCTGGTGCGTTGCATCGAACACTCGCCGCGCAGCAGCCCGCAGCCCCTTGTGGTCATCGGCTACGACCAGCTTCACACCGCGCAGGCCACGGTCTGCGAGAGAGCGCAGGAAGTCGGTCCAGAACGTTTCTGCTTCGGAAGGACCGGTGGCGACGCCGAGAACCTCGCGCTTGCCGTCCTCGTTGACCGCGACGGCGATTATCACAGCGCGGCTGACGATCCGTCCGCCCTCACGCACCTTCACGTAGGTCGCGTCGAGCCAGAGATACGGCCAGGCTCCTTCCAGCGGGCGAGAGAGGAAGGCGTTCACCCGCTCGTCGATTTCGACGCAGAGGCGACTGACCTGGCTCTTCGACATGCCGCCCGCGCCCATGGCCTTCACCAGATCGTCCACGGAGCGCGTGGAAACACCTTGGACGTAGGCCTCCTGAATCACCGCCACGAGCGCCTTCTCGGCTGTGCGGCGCGGCTCCAGGAAGCTGGGCAGGTAGCTCCCTTTTCTCAGTTTCGGGATCTCCAGCGCGATCCGCCCGGCACGGGTGTCCCAGTCCCGGTCCCGGTAGCCGTTCCGCTGAACCTCCCGCAGGGGCGAACGTGCGCCCTTCGCGGCGCCGGTTCGCTCTTCTACCTCCGCTTCCATGATCCGCTCGGCCGCGAAGGCCAGCATCTCGCGGACGAGGTCGCCGTCAGCCTGCTTCTCAACCAGCTCGATCAGCGTCATTCTGTCGTCGGTCATCGTCATCTCCGTTCTTGGTTCAAGGTCTCGCAACCCGAACCTGCCCGAAGATCGACGATGGCCGCCAGCGTCACACCCGGCCGCGCGCTGCGCTACGCCAGGGGCTCCGCGCGCGGCCTCCTACACCAACCGGTGGGGCACTACCCATGGTGTTTCGATACTTGCAGGCACGATACCCTTCCTGACCGAACCGGAATGTGGAACAATTGTCGGTTTCGATCTATATCTTTAGGCATCCCGTCTTCGATCATGGCGGCGCATCCTGCAGGGAGAAGGACCGACATGGCACCGCGCGCACTCTGGAAGGGACAGCTTCGCCTGTCGCTGGTTTCCATCCCGGTCGAGATATTCTCGGCCACCAAATCCGGTGCGCGGGTGTCGTTCCGCCAGATCCACAAGCCTTCTGGCAAGCGCATCCGCTACGAGAAATCCTTGCCCGGCATCGGCCCGGTCAAGACCGAGGACATCGTAAAAGGCTACGAGGTCGATGACGACGAATACATCCTGCTCGACCCGGACGAGATCGACGCGATCAAGCTGGAGACGAAAAAGACCTTCGAACTGGTGCAATTCGTCGATGCCTGCGAAATCTCGCCGCTTTATTTCGACAAGCCCTATTACATCACCGCCTCGGACGATCTGGCGCAGGATGCCTACCGCGTGGTGCGCGATGCGTTGCGGGCCGCGGGCAAGGTGGGTCTGGGGCAGGTGACGATGCGCGGCAAGGAATATCTGGCCGCCGTCAAACCCTGCGGCGACGGGCTGCTGATGGAGACGCTGCATTACGAGGACGAGCTGCGCGAGGCCGATCAGATCTTCACCGATATCGAGGACGAGAAGGTCGACAAGGAGTTGCTGGAGGTCGCCACCTCCCTGATCGACCGCAAGAGCGCGCCCTTTGATGCGAGCGCCTATCACGACAAGTATGCCGAGGCGATGCAGGACCTGCTGGACGCGAAGATGAGGAACAAGAAGACCCCGCGCGTGCGCACGGACGATGACAGCGGGGGCGGCGACAATGTGGTCGATCTGATGAGCGCGCTGAAACAGAGCCTGAAGGACGCCGACGGCAAGAAGAAAAAGAAACCGGCCAAGAAGGCGTCCTAGATGGCGAAATCCCCCGATCCGCTGGCCGATTACAACGCGAAGCGGGATTTTTCCCGCACCGCAGAGCCGCGCGGTCAGGTGGGGGCGGGAGGCGCGAAACGCCGTTTCGTGGTGCAGAAACACGCGGCTTCGCGCCTGCACTACGACTTCAGGCTTGAATGGAACGGCGTGCTGCTTAGCTGGGCGGTCACGAAGGGGCCGTCGCCCGATCCGGGCGAAAAGCGCCTGGCGGTGCGGACGGAGGACCATCCGCTGGACTACGGCGATTTCGAGGGCACGATCCCGAACGGCGAATATGGCGGCGGCACGGTGATGCTGTGGGACACCGGCGGCTGGGTGCCGCAGGAGGATTTCGAAAAGGGGCTGAGCGACGGCAAGCTGAAATTCACCCTGCAAGGCCAGCGGATGAAGGGCGGCTGGGCGTTGGTGCGTATGCGCGGGAAACCGAATGAGACGCGCGAGAACTGGCTGCTGATCAAGGAGCGCGACGATTACGCCGAGGGCAACCCGGACGGCTTTACCAAGGGCAAGGCGGTCTCGGTCAAGACCGGCCGCAACATGACGCAGATCGCCGAGGACGCGCCCGCCAAGGCTCCGCCCGATCCCGCCCCCGACCGCTGCCGCAAGCGCCCCGCCTTCGTCAAGCCGCAGCTTGCCACGATGGTGGCCGAAGCCCCAGAGGGCGACGACTGGTTGCACGAGACCAAGTTCGACGGCTACCGCTGCCTTGCAGCACTCGGCAAGGGTGGCATGCGGCTCTATACGCGGTCGGGCAAGGACTGGACCGATCGGTTTCACGCACTGGACGGCGCGTTCGACCCCCTGCACTGCGACGCCGCCCTGATCGACGGCGAGGTGATGGCCGCACGCATCCACGGCTCGGCCTTTTCCTCGCTCCAGAAGGCGTTGAAACAGGGCAACGCGCTGGTCTTCTTTGCCTTCGACCTCTTGCGCATCGACGGCGAGGATCTGCGCAAGCTGCCTCAGATCGAACGCCGCGAACGTCTGGCAAAGTTGCTGTCGGGTGCGCCCTCCGGCGGCCCCCTGCGGCTGAGCGAACATATCGTCGGCAAGGGTCCAGAGGTGTTCGCCAATGCCTGCAAGGCGGGTGCGGAGGGGATCATCAGCAAACGCATTGACGCCCCCTATCGAAGCACCCGCAGCAAGGCGTGGCGCAAGGTCAAATGCACCCGCCGACAGGAATTCGTGATCGTGGGTTATTCGCCGTCCGACAAGGCCGGGCGGCCCTTTGCCTCGCTGCTTCTGGCCAGCCACGAGGGTGGCGCGCTGCGCTACAAGGGCAGGGTCGGCACCGGGTTTTCCGACGCTGTGATGGAGGCCGTGGCCCGGGCGATGACCGCGCGCAAGAATCCGCCCTGCCACGATGTCCCGGATGACATCGCGCGGGAGGCGCAGTGGGTGCGCGCCGATCTGGTGGCCGAGGTCGAGTTCACCGAATTCACCGGCGACGGCTATGTGCGTCATGCCAGCTTCCTCGGCCTGCGCGACGACAAGAAAGCCGACGACGTGCGACTAGAGGCACCGATGACCGACGATACCGAAACCACCGTTCAGGGCATCCGCATCAGCAATGCGGACCGCCCCGTGTTCCCCGACGCAGGCTGCACCAAGGGCAACGTGGCGCGGCATTACGCGCAGGTCGGCGAACGCATGATCGCGCTCGCCGGACACCGTCCCCTGTCGCTCTATCGCTGCCCGTCCGGCATTTCCGATCCGTGCTTCTTCCAGAAGCACGATGTCGGCGGGATGCCCGGTGAACTGTCGCGCGTCAGCGTCGAGGAAAGCGACGGCGACAGCGCCGATTACCTCTATGCCACGCGGACCGAAAGCCTGATCGCCGCCGCGCAGATGGGCAGCATCGAGTTCCACATCTGGGGTGGGCGGACCGACCGGCTGGAACGTCCCGATCGGCTGGTGTTCGATCTCGATCCCGACGAGGGGCTGGGTTGGACCGATGTGCAGGAGGCGGCCTTCGATGTGCGCGATACGCTGGCAAGTCTGGGTTTGCAAAGCGGTGCCATCGTCACCGGCGGCAAGGGCGTGCATGTCTGGCTGGCACTGCGGCGCACCCGCGGCTGGGACAGTGTTAAACTGTTCGCCAAGACCTTCGCGCATGTGATGGCGGCGCGCGCGCCCGACCGTTACACCGCCACCATGTCGAAATCGAAACGCCGGGGGCGCGTCTTCATCGACTGGCTGCGCAACGAACGCGGCGCGACGGCAATCGCCCCCTATTCCCTGCGCGCCCGCCCCGGCGCCCCCGTGGCCGTGCCGGTGACATGGGACGAATTGAAGGACCTGGAGGGGGCTAACAGCTTCTCGATGGCTGATATGGCCGCGCGGCTGGAGGCGGATTGCCCGGCGGCGCAGGTCCAGGACAGCTTGCAGAGCCTGAGCGATGGCGTGATCGACGCGCTTCAGGCTTTTGCAGAGAATTGAAAGATACCATTTCCAAATCGACTCCGGCAAAATGCCGCCATCCTGGACACGCGGGGCGGAACCCGGCGGTATGGTTCTCGGTTCGTCCCGCAGTAAAATGAGGAAGATCAAATGGACAATTCCGCACATGCAAGTCTCGTCTCATCCGACGATGTGGACGGGACCGACGTCTATGGTAACGATGGTGCCCACATCGGCACAATCGACCACCTCATGATCGACAAGCAAGCCGGCAGGGTCGGCTACGCCGTGATGGGCTTTGGCGGTTTTCTGGGGCTCGGCGAAGACCATCATCCGGTCCCGTGGGGAAAGCTGTGTTACGATACGTCCAGAAACGGCTTCATGACGGACATCACCGAGCAAGAGGTAAAGGGTGCGCCTGCCCGTAACGACAACTGGTATGCGGACCGAGACTGGGAGCGCCGAACGCACGATCATTATGGCGTTCCACACTACTGGATTTGAAGAGCGCACCGCAGACACATCAGCTCAGCGGCGGTGTCCGTTCGGGGACCGCCATTTCTGCATGGCCCGTTGCGGCCTGTCCTGTTCCTTTCGAAAAATCCTTTCCGCTTGTGCGGCATCATGTGGAACTGGCTGGAAATCAATCTGGATTACATCCTCGAGCTAATCTTCGAGCACAACAAAAAAACGAAGAGCAAATCAGAGCTCGTTGGCGAAGTTCGCCGTGTCATCCGCGCCTGTATTGGCAACCGCGCGAAAGAAAGTCTCATCGTCGATTCCATCAATCAGATAAACCTTGACGAACTGGGGGACAAGGCCGGGGTGATTGAGGCGTTTTTTGCCTTCGCACAAGCCGAGCAACGCCGGGAAGCGGAAGAACTGATAGCGGATGAAAAATTGAACTCGGATGCCGCCAAGCGCTACACCGCGACGTCGGTCAAGCGCGAATATGCGAGCGAAAACGGCACGGAGTTGAACTCGATCCTACCGAAAATGAGCCCGCTCAATCCACAATACTTGACCAAAAAACGAGATGTGTTCCACACGCATCTCTGCGTTCGTTGAAAAGTTCAAGGGCGTTGGCGGGAAAATTTAGGCGTGTTGATGATCGATGGTCAAGAACCACTGTATACCAAATATGGTTATCTATTCAGGTGCGTCTCGAACGTCCGGTTTCGGGTGGAGCCTTAGTCCGTTTGCGTCCGCAGCGAACTTCCGCTTTCCGCCCAAACTTTCATAGGCCAGCGAGGGAAAACACGCCGACCCTGCACCTAAGCTGGACGGGTGATCACATGGCGATCCATTATAGATAGCTGCGCGGATCATATTTGCGCGGCGAATGGATTACGGATCGTGATCCTGTCAGCCACCCTGAACCCGTCCTGCATGTCCTCGGAAAGCACGGTGTCGCAGCCTGCCAGCAACCCGGCCGCGACGATCATCGCGTCATAGACAGACAGCGTGTGTTTCCGCGCCAGGGCTATGCCCAGATCATGGGTCTCATAGGTCAATGGCTCAACGGTCACAAATTCACGGATCATGAGCAGAAATTCATCGCTCTGCGACCAGCTCATCTTGAACTTCCGCTGCGTGACATTCGCGATCTCGTTCAGCACCTGCACGCTGACCGTTCCGCCGTCACGCAATAGCCCTTCGGCAATGTCTGCCTTGGCTCGGTCGTCGGAGAGAAGATAAAGCAGGATGTTCGTGTCGAAGAACCTACCTGGCATTCGCCTCGTCCCGGTCGAACCGATAGCCCTTGGGCATCAACCCGCGAAACTCGCGCAAGCGTGCCAGAATTTCTTCGGGGTCGCGGCGGCGTCGCACCTGAAAATGCCCGGCATCAGTGGCCGTGATTTCGATCTCGTCGCCCGCCTTAAGCCCGAGTTCCTGGACCATCCGCGCAGGCAGGCGGACGGCCAGAGAATTACCCCATTTCGCGATCTGCATGATTTGGGCTCCGCCTTGAATGATACACATCGTCGATAATGTATATCTTGCCGACCGGCCGTGCAATCGGTGATGCGATTACAACTCGTGACCGAGATCCTTATTGCGCGAGACGTGATGCTCGTCGGCCTCCTGCTCGGCCATCTTCTCTTTGACCTGCCGGGTCTGGGCGAGGGTCATGCCGACTGACTGATGGGATTCGCCCGCCGCGGCCACAGCCCGCGCGATCGCCCGACGCTGACCCGCATCAGGGAAGTCAACGGCCAGGGCGTTGGTGTCACCCGTCGCGAGCCGCGCCATGGCATTCTCGCCATAACGTTCGCGGAAGTCGAAACCGAAGCGGGCGGCATGCTCGTCATTCTGGAACTCGACCTTGCCGTGCTGGGCATGGGAATCGGCCATGGCGGACAGCGCGCGGGTCAGCTTGTCACTCGTGGCTTCCTGCTCGATCGGTACCGCGCGGGAAATCGTGCGGGCAGCCGCCGCATAGAAGGTATCGACCAGATCGGCCGCCCTGCCCCGCCCTTCCTCGGAAGACAGATCGATCTTCTTCGCGTCGGCTACAGCCAGGATATCGGCCTTGATCCATTCGCGCTCCTGCCAGGCATTTGCGGCTCCGGTCACCATCCGGGACTGGATCACGATCGGATCGAGACCTGCCTTCTCTGCGGCCGCGCCGATCTGCGCCGTCATTTCCTTTGAGCCATCCGGCCCGATGACCTTGTGCTTGTCCTCGATGGTGATGCGATCTCCGTCCATCTGCACTTGATAGACCGGGGTGCGCGGGGCATGGTGCATCAGCTGCGCGCCGCGATCATCGCCCAGATCGCGCACGATCTCCGAGGCAATACCGTAGAGTTCCTCACGCATTTCGCGCTGCTCCTGCACGGGCAGGCGCGAAATGTCCTTCTCGCTTTCATCCAGCCAGTTCCCGAAGGCATTGGCCAGATCGCCGCGATTGCGGATGGTATCGAGGTCCATGACGATCTCCTGATTTCGGTGATTGATGATGCCGCCCTGTTCCAGCAGGTCGGCTGCGGCCTCGATCTTCCGGGCCAGGTCCTCGTCGCTGATGAGCGTGGCCACGACCGCGAGACTGCGCAGCGTCTCGATATTGCGCTGAATGTGATCGAGGGCATCGCTGAGCGCCCTGCCCTGGCGGCGGGCCTCGACGGGCTCACGGCCTTCACGCGCAGCCCGCTCGATCTCGGCCCGTGACGGCCCATAGGTCAGGACGCCCCGGTCCAGGCGGCTGCTCTTGTCCAGAAACATGCCCTGCCCGGCGGCGATCTCGACCAGCCGTTCCTTCATGAAATCCAGATTAAAGGCGTGGTCCTTCGCCATATAGAACCAGTCGCCATTCTCCAGGCCCCGGTTGTTCACGACGACATGGACATGCCTGTTGACCCGATCGGTGTGCAG
Organism: Paracoccus sediminicola; assembly: GCF_027912835.1. Lineage (NCBI taxonomy): Bacteria > Pseudomonadati > Pseudomonadota > Alphaproteobacteria > Rhodobacterales > Paracoccaceae > Paracoccus > Paracoccus sediminicola. Next base: position 71,690 of record NZ_CP115769.1, on the reverse strand, counting down.
GGCCGCAACATAGGCCCATTCCTCGCCATCCGAATGCAGACCGGACTGGAACATCTCCATGCACCATTCTTCGACCACTGGCCGGCCGCGCTCCCCGCTCACATCGAAGGGGAAGGAAACCAGCAGATGCGTGGTATGGCCGTTCTTCGGATCGCCGGTCCATTCGTCAGACCACTGATCGACGATCACCTTGCGCTGATCGCCGTTCAGCGTCCGGGCGCGCGGGTCCAGATCGGCCATGTTGCCGAACACCGCCGCTGCCTTGGAAAAGAGGTAATCCAGCTGGTTGCCAAGCTGCTTTCCGGTGTGCGTGCCGCCATTGTGGATCTTCTTCAGCACCACCGCATTCGAGCCCTGGGCGACGCGCCACAGGCCCGCCGCCCGCCCGGAAAATTTCGGCTTCGGGGTCATGAACCTGTCGAACTCGCGCGCGACCTCGGCCTGCTGGAAGGCCAGCATACCCGCCCCGCCCTGCCAGATCGGAAACTCGATCTCGCCGATCAGCGCCTTTGCCAGTCCAACCCGGCTCATGCCTCACCCTCGATAAATGCCTTGAAGAGCCGAACGCCACGCCGGCGCTGCTCAGCAACGACCGCCTGAAGGAAGGTGCGCACCTTCGGCATGGTGAGCCGCAAATCGTCCAGGGCGTGCATCTGACCCTTCGCCAGCTTGATCTTCCGAGTGTTGGCAGCAAAGGCGATCTGGTTGATGTTGACGCCAATCTTGTGAAGCTCGTGTTTGATTGCCTCAAGCTCCGAGGCCTGCTCGGCCGGAAATTCGAGCATCCCGACGCTGGATCGCAGCAAGGTGCGCAGCACATCGGAACGACTTTCTGTGCCAAGAACCCCTTTCAGCCTGTCCAACTGGTGCACCTCCTCGGGGGATAGCCGCACGGTAACGACACTTCCATAGGTCGTGGTCGCCTCGGATTGACGCAGTTTCAGGGCCTTTTCCTTCTTGATCGCCTCAGGCGCGGCACCAACCGCGTCAGCAACCGTGGAAACAGCCCCGCCCGCCTTCAACTGGCGGATGGCCTCTGCCTTCTGGTCTTTCGTCAGCGATTTACGCGCCATCAATAGTCTCCTGACGATGGCGGTCAGACGGCTTGTATACATTCCGCATTTCCTGCCACTTCCCCATATGTGCCAGAGTAACCCAAGATCGCCCACCAAACAATCGGAAATCGCGGCCGTAGGCTGCGTCGATTGAGGCGATCGCTGCGGTTGCTCGGTGCGGCACATATGGCCCGTTTACTCACCCCCTCAGGAAGTGTCGCCACCGCGACACCGCTTCAGGCGCGCGCAGCGGGCCGTCAGAGGGCCATTCAGGGCTAAGCCGCAGGGGTGATAGCCAAAACCCGCCAGCAAGCCCCAAGCGCCCTCTCAGTGCGGCCTAGTCGCCGGCACCCACAACGGATCGCGCGGTGCGTTTTACGGATGTTGCTTGTTGCACCGTGCATGTCGGTTAGTGCATGTCGGTTAGTGCATGTCGGTTGGTGCATATCGGTTGGTGCATGGCGTTTGGCGGATGTCGTTTAGCGCATGGCGTTTGGTGCATGGCGTTTGGTGCATGTCGCTTGGCGCATGTCGCTTGGTGCATGTAGCAATTTGGAACGCGTATCCCGCGTGCCGTATATTGCTTGACGTATTTCGTACCACGGAAAACGCATAACGTTTGCAGTACGGCGCTTTTCGGTTATCGTGTTACGCATCACGGACACCGCATCACGCAGAACGGATAGCGCATTATGGGCACAGGCAGACGAATCATCGCAGTCATGAACAAGAAAGGCGGCTGCGGAAAGTCGACGCTCGTGCGCGGTCTTGCTTCTGTGGCCATCGACCGAGGCGAGCGTGTGACGATCTTCGACACTGACAGTAACCAGGGCATCGCTGAATGGATGAACGAAGCGCGCAGCCAGGGCTATTGGCATGACCGGATCAATGTGATCGGCACATTGAGCGCCGAGAAGGTGCTTGAGGACATTCAGGCGCTATACGAAGGGCCGGACGAGAATCACCTGATCCTGATCGATACTTTCGGCGGTGGATCAGAAGCGCATGACGAAATGGCGATGACCGCGCATCTGATCGTCTCGCCCTGCCGCCTGTCATCGCAGGATGTGCGCGACACCACTTCAACCGGCATCTGGCATGAAAAACTGAAAACCCGCGTCGATGATCCCGATCATGTGCCGCCTTTCCGTGTGGTCGGAAGCCATGTCGGCAAATCTATCAGCGAATCCGCGAAGACGCAGATCGCGATCATGTTCGAGACGCTGCCGACACTGGAAGATTTCGTGCTGGACCGGGCCTGCTACGAGCGCATGAACGACACCGGGCTTCTGGGCGTCATCCGTGACAAGCACCCGAACCGAAGCCTCGTGCAATCAATCGTACCAGGCCTGACCGAAATGGGCGAATTGCTCGACCAGTTCGACACGATCATCAAGGAGAATGCGTAATGGCCAATCTCAAGGCACGCGGGTTGGTTCTCAAGCGAGATGACCGTTTCGCGGCGCGTCTCGATGTGGCAAAGCCAGTGGCTGCGCCGCAACCGGCCGAGAAGCCCGCGCCGAAACCATCCGCGAAGAAATCAGCATTAACCCCGAGACCGAAACCAGCCGACACCCCGCAAGATAAGCCGGCGAAGCCGCCGATTTCCGCACCGATCACGGCGTCTGAACCAGATGCCGCGTCTGAAAGTTCCGCACCCGCAGAGGCTCGCAAAACCACTGAGGACATGAAGGCGCCGGGCGAAGCGGGCAGGGGGCCGAAGGTAAAGCTGCGCGCAACATTCCGCTGCCCGTCCGACCTGGCCGAACGGGCAACAGCCTGGGCGGAAAAGGCCCGCTGTCCGGTAAGCGCGGTGTTTCGCAAGGCCATGGGCGAGTTACGTCCGCAACTGATCGAGAGGATCGAGGCCGGTATCGAATACAGCGAGATGCCCAGCGATCGCATGACGGATGCCAGCCATCAGTTTGACACCTCGATGATGATCAGCCAGGCTGCGTATGAACGGTTGGCGAAAGAGATCGATCCGGAGGCCATGACCGGGATCGAGGCCCCGATGTCGCGATGGGTGCGGGCGCAGTTTCTGCCGCATTTCGACACATGGCTTACTGGCAAAGGTCACTAGTCGACCGGGGCGAATTAACCCCCACTAACACCCCTAATGGCGATCTCGGTGCTGGTGTGGACCATATATGCTTGTGAGGTCCGCGCGTATGCGCGGCCCGCGGTGATCGGGTGACGCGCCGGGGATCGACACGGGCAGAGCCCGTGCTCATTCCCGGCGCGACGACTTTTCATTTGCATGATCTGTCCGCCAGCACCCCTGGTTCTGCCCGTCAAGGGGCCGGCGCCGCCTTCGGCGTCGTCTTCCAGACGGGCCGTGTCCTCGCCGCACGCGGCTGCGGGCCGCACCACCCCGCCTTCCAGACCCCTTGACCGACAGCCCCAGGGCCGCGGGAAGGGCTTCGCCCTCCCGCTTTGCCCGGAAAAACTGAGGTTTTCCGGGCAAAGCGAAAGGCCGCGCCCATAGCGGACGGAGGGACGAGATGCACATGTCGGAGCGACTAATCAAAGTGCAGCAATTGGTGAAGGCAGTCTATGATGCTGATCCAACGGATGCGGTCGTGGTGATGGGCGTTATTCTGGAAGAATGGCGTGCCGGCGTTCCGCTGGTCGCCTTGGTCGATGATGACGATGAGGCGGCGTCCTGGGCCGCGCTGGCGACATTCGAGGAGCTGCGCGCCTATTTCATTGCCGCTGGCCGAAAGCTGGCGGAATATCCGCTTGGCCGGAAAGGTGCCGCCCGCCTGGCACAAAGGATGCTGGCGGAACTGGAGCCCGAGGATCGCGTGGCGGTGCTGCTGGAGCTGAACGACATGGAAACGGGCGGCACGAGCTGATCGGGGCAGGGCGAGCCGCAGCGCGATAGAAGCCGGCGGTACCATGGCCACTTGGCGAGGCCGAAGGCGAGCCCGCCGCCCGAAGGCGGCGGTTCTTGTCAGCCGATCTCTTCCAGAAGCTTCTCGCCAATGAAAGGGTTGACCTCATAGATCAGGATCGCAAAGCCGAACCTCTCGGCTCGACTGCGCGCGCGGCGCCTGGCCTCGGCCAGCGTTTCGCAGCGGATTGGCAGATCGTCGGGGTGGTCGCGCAATTCATAGAACATGGCATTCCCTCCGATGGGCCGCTCACGCGGCGGCCCTGTCTTCGGTCGCGTCGGCCTCATCAGTCGACGCGGCTTTCAGCAACCAATCGGCGGCCTTCTGTGCTTCCGATGCCGCTTTGAAGATCAGGCGCTTGTCGTCGGCCAATGCCCGCAGCCAGCTTTTCAGATAGGCGGCTGACTGGTCGAAATCCGGTGTCAGCCCGAGACTTGCGCAAACCATGCAATTTCCCACCTCGGCCACCAACTCCTCGAACGCATGGGCCTTACGGTCATTGAAGCGGCCAAAGCGATCGAGCCGCGACTTGTGGCCGGTCCAATGGGTGGCCTCATGGGCGAGGGTGGCGTAGTACCCGCCGGCGCTGTGAAAAGTCGCCACGAGCGGCATGTGAATGTAATCCTCAGCTGGGACATAATAGGCGCGCGGCTCGTCGCTGTGGCGAATATCTGCGCCGGTCCCGGCGAAGAAAGCGTCAAGCTCGGCATAGGCTTCGGTGCCAAGATCGCGGGCGGGATCGGCAGGCTTTGCCTGAAACTCTTCCGGCAATCCGTCGATCTGCTCGGCGTTGAAAACACGATAGGCTTTCAGGTAGGGGATGCGCTTGTCGTCGCCGGTGGCTTCGTCCTCGCGCTCAAACGTGCCATATTTCACAACGGTTGATGATCTCTCGCCCTTGCGGACCTGCCCGCCTGCTTCCTGAGCTTGGCGATAGGTGAACCAATAGGCGCTGCGATAGCCGTTTTCCTCGGCGGCCAGCCACAACATCAGCACATTGATGCCGCGATAGTGTTCGCCATTGGCGCGGCGCGGAAAGGGCGAGCCGCCCGCTTCGCCGGTCCATGGCTTACGCCATGCGGGCGTGCCAGCCTCGATGCTGCGGATGATCTGGTCGGTGATGGTCTGGTAAAGATCGAAAGTTGCCATTTGTGGCCTCCTTTTTTCGCGACATTCCCGCCTTGGTCTTTTGCCTCGGTCGGGGTGCCCATAATGGGCAAAGGTTTCAGGCGAGAAGCGCGCAGCGCGCCCTCTCCTGAAGCCTTGCCAGGTGGCGAACCGGGTCGGTGAATTTCCAAGGGCGGCGAAGCCGGGACCGGAGCCACGCGCAGCTGCACGGAACCGAAGCCGCCAGGCGCAGGTGGAGGAAGCGAGCATGGCGAGGACCCGCCCCTTGGAAAGAGGGCCGGAACAGGCCCTTTATCCAGGACGCGGCGCGCGTCAGCGTGAGGTGGCCCACGCATGGCCGGGGCGTTCGGCCTCCGGCCGAATCCCCCGGCAGACAGCAGCCCGCGCACCGGCGCGGGCTTCCGATCTGGGCTCGTGAAACGGGCCAGGGGCGGCTTGCGCCGCCCCTTTGCCTGCCATTAATACTGCTCGTCTTTGTCCCGAATGACGGCATGGCCCGGTGGCGGGATGACGAGCTGGAGGGCAGGCAGGGCAGCGACTGCGGACCCTGACGCCGGTTCGACGGCGCCCCGCCCGCGCCAGTGACCGTTACCCGGATGGGCCGAGACGGGCAGGGCAGGGCGACCAGGACCGGCGCGCGAGGATCTGGCTCGGGACGAGACAGACCGCAGAAGCCGCAGCCGGTCGCATCGCCCTGACTGGCTCGGGGCGCAGGCCGGCGCGCCGGACAAGCCTAGGGCACGGTCCACGGACGAAGGACGGGGAGGCGCCCAAAGGAATGATGGCAGCTACATCAGAACCCGCGAAACGCTTTCCACAATACGGTAACCGACAAGCAGAAAGAAAAGGGGCTGTCTGCCCCTCGCCGCTGAAGCGGCTCACCCCGAGGATATTTGAAGAAGGTGATGGGCGAAGGGCCGGCAAAGCCGCCCTAGAGGGCGGCGATGAGATCGGGGCGGAAGCCGGACCAGTGATCGGGGCCGGAAATCACCACGGGGGCCTGCCGATAGCCCAGGCTTTCGACGAAGCGCAGTGCGTCGTCGTCTTCGGTCAGGTCAACAACCGTATAGGCGACGCCTTTTGCGTCGAGGCTGCGGGTGGTGGCGGTGCATTGCACGCAGGCGGGCTTGGAATAGACGGTGATGCTCATGGCTGTTCTCCTTTGCTTATGTGAACCTGTTTGGGGTCGAAGCATAAGGGTGGTGGTCAACAGCTAATTTGGCTCGCGAGGAATGGCCAGAGGCCAGGGGAAATTAGCTGTTGAAGGGGCGGATCATGCCGGGGGCATGAGGCGCACCGCCCGCCAGCCGCTTCGGCCCAGGGTCACAGTTGGGAAGCAAAGGAGAACAGCCATGTGGCGCCGGATCCAGCTGCGACGGCAATGTACCGCCACCGGCCGGCAAAACGCGCTGCCGCCCGCTGTTGACCTGACCGAAGACGACGACATGCCACGGAAAGCGGCGGTCGGCGGGTGGTGATTTCAGGTGCCGGGCACTGTCTGCGAGCAAGGTCAGTCGGACCCGACCATTGGCATACATGATCCTCCTAGCCAGGAGCCTCCGTCAGCTATGCACTCGTCATAACCCGTGCTGGTGGCTCCATGGCCCTGCCCATCTGTCAAAAGCCAGTCGGCCAACGGAATACACATCATCACCAGCCCGATAACTGCAATGTACTTTGGAGCCTTTGTTTCGTTAGGGCTTTTCCAGGTGAGCCACAAACCAAGCAGCGCAACCGCTGTGCCAACGAGAAATACGAAAATCATCATGAAACGCCTCCAAAGAAAAATGCCCCGCCGAAGCGGGGCTAAAGTGCCTTTTCGCGAAAAAAGGTTAGGGAACGGTATCACTTTGTCAGGGTGAGGACCACCGTATTGATGCGCACGCCGACACTGGCGAAGCTCTCGGCCGGCAGGTCTCGCCAGAGACCGCGCCGCCAGCCGCGCGGGGCATGGCTCTCGGCCCATGCCCGAAAGCGTTCGTGCTTTGCGGTGCTGCCGACCTCGGCAGAGGCGGGCAGGATCGCGCGCAGCTCGCCGCCCGGCTTCAGGAAGTCGAAGGCATGCCGGACGTGATCGGCCCAGGTCGTATGATAGAATGGCGGGTTCATGACGACACAATCATAGATTGGCCGGGCGGGCAGCTTCAGGAAGTTCGCGCATTTCACGCTCAGAGCAGGATGGGCGATGCCGCGAAGGACCTCGGCCCGGTCAGGATGGACCTCAATCGCGTCGACGTTTGCGCCCTGCGCCAGCAGGGGGCGGACGAGCGCGCCGATGCCGGCGCTTGGTTCCAGGACCTTTTCGCTTGGTTCGATCCGCAGCCCGTCAAGCAGGTAGTCGACGACTTCGGCCGGGGTCGGGTAGAAGGCCAGATCCTTTGCAAGCGCGGTGCCCGGCCGGAAATCGGCGGGCTGCGCCTCGGCGCCGGCGGCGTCGGGCAGCACCTCGCCGTAATAATCGGCCAGCACGCGGTTCACCTTCCGCAACAGGGCTTCATCCTTGATCCAGAGGTGCAGGTTTCCGTTCTTGAAGGTGCGGGCGAGGAAATATTCGCTTTCGACCTCGCTTTGCCGTGCGCCATAGCCGCCGCGGCGGCTGAGCCCGATGGCACGTTCAAGCGCGCCATAGCTGCGGTTGCCGGCAAGCTGCGAAAACACCCGCTCAACGTCGGCCAAGGTGCGGCGCAACTGTTCGCCATGTCCAGAATAGGACCAGTACCCCCCTTCGCTGAACACCCATTCGAAGATCATGCGCTTGTTGATCTTGAAGGCGTCGTGGCTCTTGAAGGCGGGCGACAGTGACGCGAAGGCGCGCGCCACGCCGCGCTGAAAGATCAGGTTGGCCTCGCCGGTCAGGCGGGCGAGGGTGGCCCGGATCGTCTCGAATGTCGGTTCCGGCATGTCGTTCGCGGCCATCTGCTTGTCGAGCTGGTCGCGTTCGGTGCGGTCCATGATTTCCTTGAGGCGGGTTTCCTCGACGATGCGGCGCCAGATTGCGGCATCCAGGGTGCGCTTGTAGGTGGCGAAGGTCTTTTCGGTGTCGAAATCGGGATAGAGGGATTTTTCGACGGTCTGGTTGTCGTCGTAGTGCAGGTAAGAGGCGTGACCGGCGGTCGCGCCCTTGGCGGTCTCGGCCGCGCCGCGCGCGAGGGCGTAGCCCTTCGCAATAGCGGCAATAGCCTCTTCCATCTCGGACAGCGCGCGTTCGCGCATCATGCAAATGGCCTCGATGTTGAGGGGCGCGACAAGCGCCCCTGCATTGAAGGACAGCGGGGCGTTCATTTCTGATCCTCCCCGTTGGTGGCATCCAGCAGCAGTTCGCGCAGCTCGGCCAGCGGATGATTTTCGAAATCGTCATCGCGGAAATCCTCGGGGCCATCATATCCGGGGATCTCGTCATGGATGCGCTCGGCCAGTCGGTCGGCCAGCCCCGCGACAGTCCCGCCGGTACTGCGCCAGTCGCAATCGACATAGTGGACGGGTGCGCCGGTCGCGACCTCAAGCGCCAGCAGGGCGCGGCCAGCCTCGCCGTCCTGGGCATCATGGACAAGCTGCCAGCCTTGGCCGGTGTCGCCATAGATCGACCAGAAGGCGCGTTCCGCAGGGGGGCAAACCTCGATGGCCTCATCATAGTGGTTGCCGCGCTCGATCCGCACGGGCGAAACACAGAAGCGCCGGAAGCTGGCGGGGCTATCCCCCGCCGAAAGTCCGTTGAAGGAAATGGGGCTCATGCGATGGCCTCCTTGCTGGCTTGGAAATCCTCCAGCATGACGCCGAGGTCATGCGGGGTTGGCAGATCGCCATAGAAAATTGCGGTTCCGAGATAGTCGGGGCTTGAAAAGGTGCGGCCGCGCATCGCCGTGTCATGATCGGCATAGGCGCGGCAGCGGGTTGTCGCTGCGGTATCGGGGCGGCGAAGGAAATAGACGTGCCACTTCGCCAGCCCTTCGGGGTTGGTTTCTGCGTCCCGCTTGAGCATGGTCGCCGCGAGACGTTCCACCTCGAACGAACGGGCGCTATCGCGGATGGAAGGGTGGCAATCGGGCGCGCCCCATGCACCGCCTTCCTGAATGGCGAATTTGTTGCCGGGAAAGCGTTCGGCCAGCAGGCGGGCATAGATCTGGGCCGCGCGTGCGCTGACCACGGTGATCACGAAAGCACCGGGCTGATGATCGGATTGAAGGACGGAATAGGGGATCATCACATATCCCCGCCGTTGATGCGCTGGCAAAGCGCGTCGATTTCATCCACTGACAGCGGGCCAATGTCGCCGCCATTAGTCATGATCTGGTTGATCGGCGCCGGCACCCGGTTGGAACCTTGAAGCAACCGCAGGCCGGCGAGGATGGCCGAGATTTCGGCCAGGTCAAAGCTGGCGGTGATGGGCTTGTCGAAAGCGGCCATGTTCATGCCCCCACGCGGTCGAGTTCGCGGACGGCCCAGGTATCGGCATATTGAATAACCGGGGTCAGGCCGAAGGCATTGGGGCCAATGATCGGGCCAATCCAGCCGTGAAGCTTCGGCAGGCCCTGCAATTCCTTGCGCGCGCGGGGATCATCGACATAGCCGGTGATTTCGGCGTCATTGGCCGCGATCCAGCTTTCCAGATCGTCGCAGGCATCGCGGCAGATGCCGGCATCGTCGGTCATGACGTAAAATTCAAAGAGAACCATTCTACTCTCCTTTTTTCGCGAGGTTCCCGCCTCGGTCTTTGCCTCGGTCGGGGTGCCCATAATGGGCGAAGGTTTCAGGCGAGAAGCGCGCAGCGCGCCCTCTCCTGAAGCCTTGCCAGGTGGCGAACCGGGCCGGTGAATTTCCAAGGGCGGCGCAGCCGGGACCGGAGCCACGCGCAGCTGCACGGAACCGAAGCCGCCAGGCGCAGGTGGAGGAAGCGAGCATGGCGAGGACCCACCCCTTGGAAAGAGGGCCGGAACAGGCCCTTTATCCAGGACGCGGCGCGCGTCAGCGTGACGTGGCCCACGCATAGCCGGGGCGTTCGGCCTCTGGCCGAATCCCCCGGCCGACAGCAGCCCGCGCATCAGCGCGGGCTTCCGACCCGGGCTCGTGAAACGGTCCAGGGGCGGCTTGCGCCGCCCCTTTGCCTGCCCTTATTCCTGCTCGTCTTTTTCCCGACGCGGGAAGGCCACCATGTCGACATTCGGGAACATGTTGTGACGAACGCTGATGGAGGTGATTTCCCCGGCCTCGTTGGTGTTCACGAAGACCACGCCGCAGCGATCCCAGAAGGTCGTGCCGTCTTTTTCGCCGGCTTTGACTTTGAGGGTGAAGTTTTGAGAAGCCATCTTGAAGTTCCTTTCCATGGGTTTTTCGATGAAAACGACTGAGTGGGCAGGGAAAGGGGCTGTCAGCGGCTAATTTCTTTCGCGAGGAATGGCCGCAGGCCAGGGGAAATTAGTCGTTGAAGGCACATGCCGCATGGCAGCATGTGCCGGTCTGCCCCGACTGCCTGCTAGGTTTCATCAGATAGAAAAACCACATGAACGGAACGCATGGCTTCGGGACCGTCATCCCTGTCAATCGTACGAAAAAGACGGCAGGAACTGGCGGTTGTGCAGGCGCATCGCTCGATCCAACGAGGCCGGGGAAATCACCAGGCGCAGGCAACAGTCGCATCTTCCCGAATGACGGCATGGCCCGGCGGCGGGATGACGATCTGGAGGGCAGGCAGGGCAGCGACTGCAGACTCTGGCGCCGCTTCGTGCCCCCGCCCGCGCCAGTGACCGTCACCCGAATGGGCCGAGACGGGCAGGGCAGGGCGACCAGGACCGGCGCGCGAGGATCTGGCTCGGGACGAGACAGACCGCAGAAGCCGCAGCCGGTCGCATCGCCCTGAACGGCTCGGGGCGCAGGCCGGCTTGCCGGACAAGCCTAGGGCACGGTCCCCGGACAGAGGACGGGGAGGCGCATCGGAATTTCAACGGACTTTTGTATGAATTTTACAGCAACAGCATTCTTTGCTTGACCTGCGCCTTCATGGCGGGCGGATGTTCTAATGTGACGACTTGTGATGGATCTGGCTGACGTTGGCAGAAATTAATGTTGCCCACGAGCGAATGAAAACAGAGCTGCGCCTTCGTGGCACGAACATGACGGAGCTGGCCCGCGATCTTGGCGTGACTCCTGCATCAGTGACAACCGTCAGCCAAGGTGTCCGCCGTTCTGCAAGAATTGAAGCTGCCCTCGCGGCGGCAGTTGGACGGACAGTTGCTGAGGTGTTTCCTGACCGTTACCCACCAGACGACACAGAATAGGTTCCCGAAAGCACCCCACACCACCCGTATATTGCCTTGCGCGCTGCACGTTAATCCACGATTGTAGACACATATCCACAAAACGGGACGAAAATTATGGATCGGGAAATAGCTTACGGAGCAATTGGTGCTCGTCTTGAGACGAAATTGAATGAAACTGGACTTAGCCGGGATGAGCAAGCGGAAAGCCTTGGCATCAGCCGGTCGGCGCTTGCGACCTATATCAGCCTTGAGCGGATCCCGAGCGCGTCGACCGTGGCCAGGGCCGTGGACAGGTTTGACATTGATCCGCGCTGGCTACTAACCGGCGATGAACGGGATCGTATCACACGGGATCAATGGGTCGCGGTCCTTTCGGCCTTCGTGGAGCTGAAGGCGATCATGGATCGGTTATTCAAGGATCGGATCGGCTGGCACCAAGCTTCGCATGATGATCGGATGAAGGTGTATAGGGCAGGCGAGACCCTGTACGAGATCGGTGGCATATCGGCGTTGAACGCCTGCGCAAATGCGCTTTACGAAGGCAATCCCGGCGCGCAGCTTGGCGCCGGCGACATGCTCAACCACCTGTTCAACGGGATCGGCCCCTGGCGCGCGTAGGCGCGACTAGCCGATCCCGTTGAACAGGTAGAGGCAGCGGTACCGGATATGGTGACGAAGGAAAGCGGCGGCCTGCTGGCCGCCGCTGAGTTCATGAGCCGATGAAGAAAAGGCGGGCGAGGGCGGCGCCGCCGCCCATGACGGCCGCGGCGGCCAGGAAGGGGGCAAGGAAGGTGCTGACCTTGATCTGCTTGCCTTCGGCCAGCAGTTTCGACATTTCGGCCTGAAGCTTTGCGGTGTTCGCATTCAGGTTTGCGATTTCGGCTTCGTGCTTGATTGCATCGGCGTCGGTCATGAATGGTCTCCTTGATGGTAATATAGGATGAAACCGTGTCCCGCGAAAGGCAAATGCCCGCCGCGCACGGTCGCCGGCAGACGGACATGCGAGGTCAGGGACGCCCGGCACGGGCGCTTGCAAGCCGGGCTTGCCCGGCGCCGTCCTTGAACCGCATGGTAGAATGACAAGACCGTATGTGGTGTGCTGCCCGGCCCTGGCCGGCGCGGCAGCGACGGCCAGGTTAACAGCCGGGCGCGATCTTTGATGATGGGCTGGCGATCGCCGCGCGAAGCGCGGCTCGGCCCGAAGGGCCGGCCCGGATTTTGGGGTGGTTGGCTTCGACGACCAGCCCGAAATCCGGGCAAATGGTGACAGCCAGGGCTTGAGAGGATGCAGTAATGAGCGGCGGATGGGTCAAGACAGTGGTGATGATGACAGGGCTGGCCCTGGCTGTCACCGGCTGTCGGGCACCAATGGGCGTTGACCCTGCCGAAATTCAGGTAGTCGATGGGGACACGATCCGATGGCAGGGTCAGCGCATCCGGCTGCAAGGACTGGATACTCCCGAACTGTTCAGCCCGCAATGCCCGGCTGAACTGGCGGCGGCGCGGGCGGCAAGAGATGCGCTGCGCGGGCGCCTCGCTGCCGCGCAGCGGGCAGAATTGAGGATCGCGCCGGAACTGGACCGATATGGGCGCGGTCTGGCAAGGCTCGCCCTCGATGGCGAGGACGTGGCAAGGGCAATGATCCGTGTGGGACATGCGCGACCATATGACGGCGGCGCCCGGCCCGGATGGTGTGGCTAATCGCGAATGCGGCCGCGCGGGTCGATTTGCCAGCCGGCGGCGGTACGCAGGATGCTGGCAGTGTCGCCATGCTGTGCGATGAACACGCGGTCAGCCTCGGCCTTTCGACCCTGGTGAAGATCGCCCGCGCGGTGGCCGCTCGGGCGGCGGCACCACACCCCCGGCGGCTTACAGCAGGTCGGGCACCCAACGGCCAGAACCGGGTGGCGATGAGTGGTAAAGTCGGGCATCGTGGAAATCTCCCTGTTCGGACAGGCAGGGGCGGCGCAAGCCGCCCTTGCCATTTTCGTCAGATGCAGCCGGGACGCCATGCGTCGATCCGTGCCTTTTTCTCGACGTCGATGTGCCACGCCTTCTGATAGTCGGGATCGGTGAACAGCTTTTCGAGGGCGTCGGCCTTTGCGGACTTCTTCATCGCCTTCCACGATTTGAAGCCGTTCCCGGTCGGATTGCAGCCGGTCAGGTCCAGCATGAGGCTGTCGAGATAGTCGGCATTCACGCGCTTGAAAAAGCCCTCGGCGGTTGGGGTCCAGACTTGGCGCAGGTCGGCGCCGGTGCTGGCCTCGATGTGGTCGAACAGTGCGCTTTTCTGCATCGGATAGGGCAGGGTCCGGGCCAGCCCCTCGGTCAGTGCGGCATTGCGGGCCTTCTTGCCTTCGGCTTGGAAGTCGGTGAAGGCCGTGAGGCGTTCCTCGTCGTCAAGCCAGCCGTGATGATCACTTTCATCCGACAGGCGCGGCTCCGGGGTCAGGCCGTTGGCTTTGTCCGGGGTTATGTTGGCGCGATCCGGGCGAATATCGAAGACATTTTGATGTGCGCCTCCGCGACCGGACAGGCCGAAGGCCAGCAGATCAAGAACGAGTTCCGGCTTTGCCAGCAGCGCCGCCTGAACGGCGTGAAGGCGGGCGCGGTGCATATCCTCGACCAGTGCGGCATTATAGGGCGATTTCGGCGTGTCGTCGGCACTGCCAGCATGGCCGCTGGACGCGGCGAAGCCGGTCAGGATTTTGGCCTCGACGGCAGCGGCGCGGTCCTCGGGGCGGACATAGCCGCGCGAGGCGTCAACCATGCCGCTGCTATTCACATAGACGTAAGCGCCTGCGTGCTGACGCTGTTCGTCGGTATAGTCGCCCTCGGCCAGTTCCTGCAAAGCTTCAAGTTCGGCCTCGCCTTCTTCATCAAGCGCATCGGCCTGATAGAGTTCGGCCAGTTCATCATACCGCTCGGCCTGTTCCTCGGTCAGTTCGACCTCGACCTTGTAGAGCCGCGTCAGCTTTTCGGTGGTGCTGTAGCTGACATAGCTGTCGGGAATGACTTCGACCCATTTCCAGCCTTCGGCCTCGATTGCGGTGGCGGCATCTTCCAGCTTCTCGGAAAACAGTCGATCCAGCAGGTCGGGGTTTTGCAGATAGGTGCCGTTTTCCTCGAACAGATCACGGGTGACTTCGCCGCCTGCGGCGGTATAGGCATCCAGACCGACAAAGGCAGCACGGCGGTCGGTCAGCTTGACAGCCTCCGGCTGTAACCTTGCCTTGACGCGGTGCTCGGAAGCATGAGGGTTGCCCTCAACCTCGGCCAGCACCTCAAGCGCAAGGTCAGGATCATTTGCGACGGTGAACGCTTTGGCGATATTCAGGGTGATCTTTCCCGCTTTCAGAGCGGCCAGAACCGGCGCAGGCAGGTCCGATAGGGCGAGACGGCGATAGATTGCGGCCTCGCTCGTGGCGAAGGTTTTGGCGATGGTGGGCACATCTGCGCCAGCATCCCGCATCTTGGCGAAGGCGCGGATTTCATCGGCGGGGTTCAGCGCCTCGCGGACGGCATTTTCGACATTCGCCCATGCACGGGCGGTCGCGTCGTCGGGCGCAATCCTGACGGGAATTTCGGCCAGTTCCGGGCGGCGGTCCAGCAGATTGGGCTGCTTTTCGAATGCGCGGATCAGGGCGCGAAGGCGGCGGCCCCCGGCGACGATAGCAATGCGTCCATCGGCATCGGCAAGCCCGGCAAGGTTCTGGATCAGGCCGCAGGCGATGATGCTGTCGGCCAGAAGGTCGATGCGCTCGGCGTCGGCATCCTGGCGCGGGTTCATGTCCGACAGATAGAGCCGATCAAGCGGGAAATACTGGACCGGGGCGGCGACGACGTTCTTTTCGGTTTTCATGGTGATTATCCTTTTTTCGCGACGTTGATTTGTGCTATTGGTGCTCTGCCCCCTTTTGGGGGACAGAGCGGGCAATCAGATTGCCCCGTGCTGGATCAGGAAGCGGCGTCCAATGCCAAAGGTGTCGCCCTTCCTGACAAGCGCCCATGCTTCCGCGATACGCGCTTGCAGCCATTCATCCATTCGTCTCACCTCCTTTCAGGTTCGGGATGGTGGGGGGGACGTTGACCGCCCCTCCCCGTTGGGCCTGCTCGACAGGCCAGCCTCGGCCCGCACGGAGCGGAGCGGGCCGATCCGGGGGTCAGTATTCTGACGGCAAGAGGATGGTGACGAGGCGGCGGGTCTGCGCGAGATCGCAGGGCGCTTCGGAACCGCCGTCAAAGTCGTTGTTGTACAGGTCGATCTTCCACCAGACCTTCGTGCCGTTGACGATCACGGCCCCGAAATCACGCGCGCCCCAAGGGTCATTGGCCTCGCTGAAAACCGTGTCTTTGGCGACAGCGACATAGGCGGCGGTTTCAAAATCGCGTCCCATGGCACGAACGCCCGGCGTGCTGACGATCCGGCCAAGCATGTCGCGGGGCAGGCCAGCGATCATCCCCTTGCGGAAAGCGTCGTTCTGCCGGGCAATAAGGTCGGTTTCGAGCGTCGGAAAGTCACGGGGCTTTCCAATGGCGGCGCATTTCGGGCATTGCCACGGCTGTTCGATGGCATCGAAGGTATGCCAGCACGCCCGGCAAGCGTAGGTCAGATTATCGGTATCGAGCATCATGCTCTCCTTTTTCGCGACGTTCCCGCCTCAGTCTTTGCCTCGGTCGGGGTGCCCATGATGGGCGAAGGTTTCAGGCGAGAAGCGCGCAGCGCGCCCTCTCCTGAAGCCTTGCCAGGTGGCGAACCGGGTCGGTGAATTTCCAAGGGCGGCGCAGCCGGGACCGGAGCCACGCGCAGCTGCACGGAACCGAAGCCGCCAGGCGCAGGTGGAGGAAGCGAGCATGGCGAGGACCCGCCCCTTGGAAAGAGGGCCGGAACAGGCCCTCAGTCCAGGACGCGGCGCGCGTCAGCGCGACGTGGCCCAGACAAAGCCGGGGCGTTCGGCCCTGGCCGAATCCCCCGGCCGACAGAAGCCCGCGCATCGGCGCGGGCTTCAACATCCTGATCGGCGATAATCGTGGGGTGCGGCGGTGAATCAATTGACCCCGCGCCAGTGACCGTCACCCGGATGGGCCGAGACGGGCAGGGCAGGGCGACTAGGACCGGCGCGCGAGGATCTGGCTCGGGACGAGACAGACCGCAGAAGCCGCAGCCAGTCGCATCGCCCTGACTGGCTGGGGGCGCAGGCCGGCTTGCCGGACAAGCCTAGGGCACGGTCCCCGGACAAAGGACGGGGAGACGCCGGGTGCATGGAAGCCATCAAACGGGCCGATATACGCTCTCTTAATTCAGCGGCGGAGGCTTCCGTGAAGGTAACGGCCAGAATGCGCTCCGGGCGCACGATGCCCCGCTTTATCCAATCTGTAACCCATTAAGCAGGACACAAGACATGGTGTGATTGCGGCGGTCGCTCTCCGGGGGCGAACGAGGTCCGGTATGTTGGCCTCATGGATATAAGCCGTGAGGAGAACGACCTATGGAATACTATGTCGGTTTGGATGTGTCGCTGAAAGAGATTTCGATCTGCGTTGTAGACAGGGATGGCAAGACTGTAGCGCGTGGCGTCTGTCCCGCTGATCCCGAGGGGGTCGCGGGCTGGTTTCGCAACCGCGAACTTACGCCGCGACGGATCGTGCATGAAAGCGGAATGCTATCGATCTGGTTGCAGCGCGGCCTCGCAGGTCTCGGCCTGCCTGCGACCTGCATTGATGCCCGGAAGGCACACAAGAGCTTGTCGGCGCGGCTCAACAAGTCGGATGCCGCCGACGCCGAAGGTCTGGCACAGCTTGCGCGCACCGGTTGGTTCACACCGGTTCACATCCGCAGCGAGGAGGCGGACCGGCTTCGCAGCTTGGTAGGCGCGCGGGAACGGTTGATCCGGTTGCGCAAGGACCTCGAAGGTCACATTCGTGGCGTCCTCAAAACCTTCGGCATCCGTATGATCGGCATTGGCCAGGGACGGCAGCGGCACCTATCTGAGATAGCGGCCATCCACCCTGCCGCAGCGAAACCCTGGCAAGCATTCGATGCACAGCGGACCTTTCGCCCTTAACGCGAATGGTCGAGTAAATTATACATTCAGCTGGGACAAGATTTCGAACATGGTGGTCAGCCCTTTATGAGTAATGGTGTTACTAAAATCGGTCGCTGGATCTCCGACAAGTTCATCGAGATAGCGGAAGCGCTGCGCCTACGATCCGCTTCGTCGGTAAAGCCAGCGAAATTCGTCGATCTCGCCCCAACCGATGAGGCTGACCAAGGAGGGGTGTATTCAGCCGCATTGAAATTCGCGACCGACAGTCCGAACGTATCCAACATCGCGCTCACAGGGCCTTATGGCTCGGGCAAAAGCAGTATCATTCGATCGTTCCTGAAGTCCTATAACGGCCAAGCCTTACCCATCTCTCTCGCCGCCTTCTTACCGGAAGCCGTCGATGAGCGGCCACCGGTGAACAAACAGGAGATCGAGCGTAGTATCCTCCAGCAACTGCTCTACGGGGCGGATGCAGACAAACTGCCCCTCTCGCGCTTCAAGCGCATCCAAACGCCAGGATTCTGGTCAATCTTTCGATCACTCTACATTCTCACCGGACTGCTGGCTCTCTGGCATATGTTCGACAAACGCGCAGCGATCTTTGATGGATCGTATTTCAAACCGTTCGACCTCACGAACGGGCTCGACATCTCCGTAGCCGCTTTCGCACTGATCTTTCTTTGGTCTGCGATTCATCACTTCTACGTCGCCAGCTTCGGCGTTTCGCTCAAGAGCGTTTCGTTGAAGGACATTCAGATACGACCGTCTTCGGAAGACCAGGATTCTATCCTTAACCGTCACCTCGACGAGATCATCTATTTCTTCCAGTCGACGCGTTACGACCTCGTCATTGTGGAGGATCTTGATCGCTTCGACGATTCCGATATCTTCGTCACCCTTCGCGAGATCAACAGCCTCGTGAATGGCAATGTGGGCGTGAGACGCCGGATCAGATTCCTCTACGCGCTGCGCGACGACATGTTCGTCAACACCGACCGGACAAAGTTCTTCGAGTTCATTATACCCGTCATTCCGATTATCAACAGCTCGAACTCGATTGATATGGTGCTGGCGCAGGGCAAGCGGCTGGAGCTGGACGGAAGGCTCGATAAGCAGTTCCTGCGCGAAGTGTCCCGCTACCTAAGCGATCTCCGGCTGATCCACAACATCTTCAACGAGTACGCGATCTATGTCGCCAATCTGGAAGCAGATGGTGAGAACATCCTCGATCCCACGAAGCTTCTTGCCGTGCTGATATATAAGAATGTTTATCCTAGGGATTTCGAGCGATTGCATCGACGCGAAGGGTATCTCGCTGGAATTTTGGAGCGTAAAGACGAGCTCATCGCCGCGCGTGAACAGAGCTGTCGATCCGAGATCGCCGACCTCGAACGCGATATCGAAGCGGCCGAAAAGCAGATTCCGAAGGATTTGCGCGAGCTCCGGCGCATCTACGCGATGGCTCTGCTCGAAACGCTGCCAACCAATATCGCAGGGTTGAGCCTGACCGGACAGGCATATGTCGGGCCCACCCAATTATCCGAGCACAAAGATTTCGAACAATTCGTCACTGTTCAAACTATTTACTACAACACTTCCAATGGTTTTCGGTATCAGCATAATAACGCTGCTTTTCAGGGAAGCGTCGACCCCGAAGCAAGTTATGCCGAACGAGTGAGACGCATCGAACACAAGGCGGACACCCATAAGAAAACTGCGCATCGGAGGATCGCCCATTTAAGAAACGAGATCAAATCGATCCGGACGAGCAAGTTCAGCGTCCTGCTGCGGTCTAGCACGCAAGAAGTCGAAGACCTCTTCAAGGGTCTCGGCGACGGCGGCGATCTCGCCCGTTTCCTGCTCCTGGAGGGCCATCTCGACGACAGCTACTATCAGTACACCTCCCTGTTCCACTCTGGACGGCTTTCGCCGAACGACAACAAGTTCCTGATACAAATCAGGGCTTTCAACACACCTGAGCCCATCTTCCCGATTGACAATCCCAGCGAAGTCATCGCGGGAATGAGGGAGGACGATTTCAGTCTAGATTATGCGCTGAACGTCCGGCTTGTAGACGCGCTCCTGGCAAGCGATGAGCATAAGGAGCGGCTCGGGAGAGTCTTCGCGCATCTTTCGAACGAGTTTCTGAACCAGCAGGAGTTCTTCGAAGCCTATTATGCGACGGGATCGCACGTTGCCGATTTTTTGAGGCAGTTCGTTGACGCGTGGCGCGGTTTCGTACCGGTGGCCCTTGAGAGCCCCTCCGCAGTCTTGCATATCGCGAGCCTCATCGAACATCTTCCGCCGGTTTTGCTGGCTCGCGAACGCAAGGAGCACCCCGAGATTCGGTCATTCGCGGCCGACAACCTCCGCGACATTCTTGACCTGTTGGAGGGCGTGGATCCGGTCAAGCTCGAAGAGTTGCAGATCGAGACGAAGGATCTCGCCGCCATTGATGGATATCCGAACATTGCTCGCAAGCTTTATGAGGTCGGCCATTACCGCCTGAACGATGCGAACTTCGACTACATTTTTGGCTCTATCCTCGGCAAAGAAATCGGCCCGGCCTTGCGTAAGCGGCATTACACGGCGGTTCGAAAATCCGGAGCCGAACCGCTCCTCGACCGGGTGGAAAATGATTTTGAAGCGTATTTTGCAAACGTGCTGCTAGTTATGGACGATGATGATGTGGAGGATATTGACGCGATTCTAGCTGTGATGTCCCACGATACGCTTGATGCCGAAGAGGTAGAAACCTTCGTCCTACGCCAAACTAAGCTACTGCCGGCATTCGAAGAAGTGCCCGTGCGCTTTCAGGCCATGGTGTTCCGCAGGACCCGCATCGTTCCTAGGTGGTCCAACTGTCTTGCCTTCATTCAGTCTGAAAATTTCGAAACCGAAGCTCTTATCGCCTTCCTCAATGATGAGGTGGTCCGCGCAGCTCTTCTGGACACGCCGATCCCGGACACGGAGGAAGCGTTACCTCTCCGACAGTTTCTATTCAATGCAGTTGTTCTCACGGATGAGGCATATCGTGCATATGTCCGGGCGCTACCAAAGGAGTTCAAGAAATTTCCAGATGCCGTAAGCGCCAACAAGCGCCAGATACTGATCGATGAGCAACGCGTCACGTTCAATGCCGAGAATCTAGCGGCACTTGATGGCGAGGTTGATCTTCAAACGGCATTCGTCGCCCAGAACATCGCCTCCTATCTTCGCGACCCCAGCTCTTTCTCGGTCGACGATGATTTCCGGGAGCGATTGCTTGCCACCGATATCTCGGACGACGAGAAGCGTGCGATCATTGGTTTGATGGACTTGAGCGGTCTTCCCAGCCTTCCCGACCGTGCGGGTATCGTCGGGCCAATCCTGTTGCGGACTAATTGCACGCTGCCTTCGCTCACGACTGATATCGTCAAGGCAATTATCGTGAACGCAAAGCCAGTAGGCACACAGATACGGCTGCTAAACCTCCTTCACGAAAAGCTCGATAAGAACGAGGTTCGTGAGGTCTTGGGGCAGCTTCCGGACCCATATTCGAAGATCCAAACGGGATATTCACGTCCGGCGCTCAGAAGGACGAATGAAAACAGCGAACTGGTCAGGTGGTTGGATGAGCGCGACATCATCTCTTCGGTAGGATCGTCGCTTTGGTCGACGGACATCATCGTTCATCTGTATCGGTCATAAGGTCATTACCCATGACGTTTCAAAATGCTGCAAACCGCACCAACGGCGGTTCTGGTGAATGCTGCAGGGCAGCGCGGCACCCTCACGAACGGCGGCAAAGGGCCGGTCGTGTCATCCGGCCCCGATGGAGTGGCCAGGCGGCACGCCGCAGTGCCGCATGACCGGTTCGAGCCCTTACTGACTGCGACAGCGGCGCCCTCGTTGGCAGATGCAGGGAGGCGGGCATCGTCGTAGCCGGCCCTTTGCGGACCTTTGTGCGAGGTGTAGCTGATGACTGGAGCCAGCCCATTTCTGCCGATCACAGCTGAAGCGGCAACGTAGAGAGCCAGGCTGGTCGCGGTATCTGTCCATGATGGGCACGACTGCAGTATGCTATCAGATCAACCTGACCAGACTACGACCGATTGACACCGATGGTTGACAGATGGCACTCAAACACGCTGTTCTTTTCCGCGGACGGATAAGGGGACTTAGAAATTGCATTCCAAACATGAACTCGCCGATGGATTGCGGCAGATCAAGGAGATCTCTGAGGAGTTTCCCGAAAGCAGCAAGCATTGGAATGAGGCGCAAAATAGATTCCAATTCATTGATCGTTTGCTTTTGGAGTGCCTGGGCTGGGACCATATCTATCTGGAAGTTGAGAGCACAGACGAATCTGGCGGCAGGGCTGACTATATTCTCGGGAAGCCCCCACGGGCCGTACTAGAAGCGAAGCGCGAAGCCAAAATATGGAACATACCTCCCGGCGGAAGCCCGAACCGACCTCGCGACCTTAGATCGTTAATCGAAGCCTGCAAGAACTTTGCAGATATTGTACGTCAAGTCATTCCATACTGCTCCTACCGTGGGATCCCCGTAGCTGTTGTATCGAACGGTCGACAACTTGCTGTATTTCAGGCGATAACCGTTGGGGAGCCACCCACACATGGACAGTGTTTTTTGTTCAACGGACTAAAGGATCTCGTTGGAAGTTTCCCGCTGCTTTGGGAGCTCCTTTCCCCAGAAGGAATATCAGAGAGCCGAGCATTTCAAAGGCTTTCGCAATTGAGAAGCCCTAGAATGCCCGCGAAAGCTTCGAGCTCAATACCTGAGCCGTTCAAGCACAGGTATAGAGATGATATGCAGGAGAGTCTTCAGCTTATCGGCTCTCTTTTGCTTGAGGAGATCGAAGATAATCCGCGGACAAAAGAGGACTTCTATTCTGAGTGTTACGTCTCTCTGGAAGCAAACAACAGGCACCTTCTTCTAAGCAAGAACATTATTGAAAGAAGGTATAAAAGATCAGGAGAAGAAGCTTCATCTCCCGCACCGCTTACGGCTCCTTCGGTAAGTGATTTGCTGGAACGCGCGGCCCCTCGGATCGGCTCCCGTCCCATAGTAGTCCTAGGTGACGTTGGTGTGGGAAAATCTTCATTTTTTGAAAACCTGGAGATCAATACCGCAAAAACTTCATCGTCTAGCATCTATATAAAAATCGATCTGGGGAAAAAGGCCAATCTAACAGAAAGCGTCAAATCGTTTGTCCTCGCTGAGATTCCTCGTGTTCTTTCTGGAGGTTATGGAATTGATATTTTCGAGAGAGATTTCGTGGGAAGCATATATCATAAACGGTTGGCTGAATTTGACCGCAGCACGGCGGGCGCGTTGAAGGCAATTGACCCTCAGGCATACGAGATAGAGAAAATAAAGTTCACTCAGGGCTTAGTCGAAGCTAGAGATTCCCATCTTCATGCAAGCCTCTCCTTCCTCTCTGGAGGTCAGGCAAAGCAAATCACGCTTGTCATAGATAATGCAGACCAGCGTAGCTATCCTGTTCAACAAGAGGCGTTTCTCATAGCTCAGGAGTTGGCTGCAACAAGGAACCTCGTTGTATTCGTTGCTTTGAGGCCAAGCACTTTCCTGACATCAAAAACGACAGGTGCCCTATCTGCCTATCAAAATAAAATTCTTTCGATTTCCCCTCCCCCCATTGATGAGGTTGTCGTCAAGCGGCTAACTTTCGCCTTGAGGGTTGCTGAAGGAAAGGCTGCTCCGGCAGCACTCGACGGAATCAGACTCAACCTTAACAACGTCGCGACATTCCTCAAGGCTACGCTTCGATCAGTGAAGTCCAACGATGATATCCGCCAGTTCTTGAGCAACATCAGCGGCGGCAATACTCGCGCAGTTATTGAGATGATCACCGGATTTTGCGGCAGCTCGAACGTAGATTGCAGGAAGATAATCCAGATCGAAGAAAGGTACGGGAACTACAAAGTTCCGCTTCATGAGTTCACAAAGCACGCCCTGCTTGGGGAATATTCGTATTACAACCCGAGATCATCTCAGCTGGCGACAAATATCTTCGATATCCACTCAGCGGATTCTCGAGAGCACTTCTTGATGCCTCTAATCGTGGCCTTCCTATCCTCAAATCAGGGCGTGAGAGACAATGATGGGTTCTTCTTTGGGGAGGATATAAGAGCCGAGCTTTCTAGGAACGGCTTCGCAGATGAGCAGATTGCAGAGTCTTTGCGTCGCGCTGCTGAGGGCCGCATAATTGAGACGCCGCACTCTCATTTTCGCGAGATTCCAGTAAGCGAAGGCGTCTCACCGTTTTCGTTCAGCTATAGATCAACGTCGGTTGGATTGTATCACATCAGACATTGGTGCGGAAGCTTTCCATATCTGGACGCGACATCCACCGACACTCCAATTCTTGAGCCAGAAGCCAGGAGACTGGTCTTTGATCTCGCATCTTCATTCAATATTAATGATCGCTTCCGAAAGGCGAATGCCTTCAAGCATTACCTTTTGGAAACTTGGAACACGTCTGCCTTTCCTGTGAATTACTATGATTTCCGGGGGGTTCTAGAGGCTAACAACAAAGATTTCCTTGTGATCGAACGCCTGCAGGGAAAACCAAGAACAGGATGGCGGTAGGCTTTAGTCCTCACTTATGAGCGTGATGTCGCACACATTCCAAGAACGCGAACCACCTGCGTTTACCGTGCGATACTTGAGGAAGCCATCGGAGGTCGTGAACGCGGTGAAACAGGGAGTTCATCTATGTTTTCGCATCATGGTTCATCAAGATTCTGTTGCGAGGCATGTGGACCAGGTGCGCATCTCTGTCGTTCGTCCACGACGCAGCGAACGACCGCTCCCCGCCCGACATGTTGATCGCAGCACAACCGCGAAGGCAAGAATCGCTGCGATATTTGAGGTCTTCGCGCTTCCCGCCTTCGCTACCACTGCAGTCGCGATCTCTTTTGTCGGTGCCGAAGGGCGTGCACGTGGGTGCCGAAGCTTAATGCAAGCGGGTGCCGATCTGAGTGAGAACCAGCACCAGGGGATATGCAGCACAATTCAAGAACGGTGGTGGCCCGTTGAACTGACACAGAAAGCCTGGTCAGCAGCGCCATGGGCGGGGTGTCGCTCCGAAATGCGCCGTTGCGACTCGGCGGATGTTCGCAATATGTTCCATCAATGCCCGCCCGATCACCTTCAGGTAATCCGTTCCGAAACCCGCGCCTTAGCGATCAGGCGAGGAGCGGGATGCTGCTGACGGTGAAGTGTACGCGCTGCGGGCGCGTTGCTCGGTTTTGGGCGAAGGACCTGATTGAGGTGATCGGGCCCGACCACCAGGCCCATATCCCGCCGTTTCCCTGCGCGCGCTGCCGGACGAAGGAATGGATCAATTGGTCCTGGTCCGTCCCGTCAGCAACAGAACTGGCCGCAGGCTTGACCATAAGGCGTCCGGTCAGGAAGGTGACGCGGTGGATCTGGCGAAACGAGGACGCGTGAATGTGCAATCTGTACGCGAATACGACGGCGCAGGAGGCAATGCGGGGACTGTTCAAGGTCGCGACAGAGCGCGACCGACTCGGCAATGAACAGCCTCGCCCAGCTATCTGGCCGAAATATGATGCGCCGGTCGTGCGCATTGACGGAGACGGTGAACGTGAGCTGGTGCTGATGAAATGGGGCTTTCTGACGCCGAAGACCTCGGCGAAGACGGGAAAGCCCCTGAAGCCGGACGCCTGGAACAATGCCCGAGACGACAAGGTGGCCAGCTCGGGCCTGTGGAAGTCGTCATTTGCTGGCCGGCGGTGCCTGGTGCCGGTTTCGGCGTTCCGCGAGGCCAAGGGCAGAAATCCAGCAACGGATTTCTGGTTCGGCCTCGCAGCCGAAGCCGATGACGACCGCCCGCCCTTCGCCTTCGCTGGTCTCTGGCGCGACGGCCAGCCAGGCGTCGACGGCGAAGAGGGTGACTGGCTGACCCATACGGTTGTGACGACGGTGGCAAACGAGCTTGTCAAGCCAGTCCACCCGACGCGGATGCCGGTGATCCTCGATCCCGGCGATTACGATGCCTGGCTCGACGGATCCGAATCCGAGGCCGGAAAACTGCTTCGACCCTATCCAGCCGAAAAAATGCGGATCGTGCGACAGGGCGTCGGCATTACATCTGACAAGGATCAGTGACCGCCGCCAGCCGGGGCCGGCAAGGCGGGCATCTCGATTTCATCGGCCGGCCAGAACCACGGCTGATAAACGCCGTCCTCGGCAATATCATGCAGGGTTTCCTCGTCGTCGGCCGACAGCCCGTCTGGCGGGACATAGAGCGCGATTGGCGCGCCGGTGTCGAGCAAGAGGGCATTCGCGACCGGCGCCGACGATTGAAGATTGTATTTCAGCGACTTGGCATAGGCGCGGTCCTTCAGTGCCTCAACAAGCTGATGCTCGCGGTCGCCGTCGAACGGGATCCAGTGTTCATTGACCGTCATGCCGGCAATCTCCCGGATCTCGGCATAGTTATTGCGGATGCTGAACGTCGCAATCAGGATCAGATGCCCGTCGCCTGCAGCTTCTATGGCATGGATCTTGTCCGCAAAAAGCCTGTCGAAGCGCGCCGCCAGGTCATCGTCCATAAAAAAGGCAAAATCCGGCAGATGCTTCATCTTCAGCTTTCGGCCATATTGTGACGGCTCGATCGACTTGAACTCTGCGACGACAATACCAAGCGGGACAGGCTTGCCGCGCTGCGGGGCCAGCCCGCGCAACCAGCTGCGCCGCTCCAGGGCCAGTTCATCTCGGCGTTCGTGATTGTAGACTGGCGGCACCATAAGGACCGACGCGAAGGGCTGCGCCTTGGTCCCGGTATTCTGTGCCACCCCGGTCAACTCGCGATGGATAATCCACCAGTTCCGGCGCTGCCATTGCGGACGCCACTTTGTGAGGCCGGCGGCATCCCAGAGATAGTGAAGCGTGCCGAGCAAAGAGAGTTTCTTGGGGTTGGCGACGGCAGAGGATGCCTCAGTGTCACCGCCGGGCGCCGGTACGCTGCTGCCGCCACGCATGGATAGCGAGAAATCCAGCCGCAGCGTTGTGTCGCCGGCGTCGTCGGTGACGATTGCGGCCCCGGCGACGTGTCCGAGTCCGGACAGCTCGGGCGGCGGATCGAACGACGCGCAGCCAGGGTCGTGGGCATGGCCGGTTCCTGGCATCCGCTTCAGGTAATATTCGCCGCCAATCAGGGCGACATACATTTTCGGATGGGCAGGGCTGCACAGACAAGCAGGGCGAAGCTTCTGGCTGTGTGCCCGTTCGAGAATGGTCTGAAAGTTCGGAGCGTCTGCAGAAAATTCAAAGTCGTTAATGCGATACGATGACACTTTGTGGGTTCCTCCGGCGGCCTGTTGCCGCCGTTGTAATCAATCATCAAGCAAGTCCTGGTTGACATTCTAATGTCTGGATATACATTAAAGAATATCGGGATATACCACAAGAGATATACACCAATGCCGGGACTTTTCATCAGGGATGAAGCGGTTAACGCGCTTGCTGTGGAGGCTATGAAGCTGACCGGCGCAGATAATAAAACAGAGGCTGTTCGATCTGCTTTGAAGGCTGCCATCAACGCGGCAAAGGATCAAGTTCCTTTGCTGGAACGTCTTGAATCTGCGAGAGCTATTGCCGACAAGATCGGACCAGTAAACCCTGACTACGATGCGAAGGCAGATGCTGACGCCATGTGGGGCGAATACTGATGTTCATAGATGCGTCAGCGGTGGTGGCGATACTGAACCGCGAGCCTGGATCCGACGAATTGGCAAAACGGCTTGCTGCCAGTGACAAGCCTCCGCTGTTTTCTCCGCTCGCGCGATATGAGGCGGTTGTAAGCCTGGCCAGGTCGCGTTCAGGAAAGCACAAGGCACCCGACAGCGACCAGTTCGAGGCAGCAAAGGCTGCTGTCGATCTGTTTTTTCAGGAAGCCCGCGCTAAAAGCGTGATGATCTCAGATACCCTCGGTGTAGGCGCGCTTGCGGCTGCGCAATCCTACGGCAAGGCCGTTGGGCACGAGGCCGATCTGAATTTCGGAGACTGCTTCTCCTACGCCTGTGCAAAAGGTTATCGGGTCGCGCTTCTCTACAAAGGCAATGATTTTTCAAAGACAGATCTGGCCTGAAAGGACCATGCGGCGATGAAATCTCAACCGACTGATAGCGCTGCTTCAGAATGATCGCAGATGAGGCAACGAAACGGGATCAGGGCGCCGCAGATCAAGCGGAACTGTGGGCCAACTGGTACGGCTTCGACAGCGCGTCCGAGATGAAGAAATGGGACGATCAGGCTGAGCGCGAAAGGTTGGCAGATCTCGCCGGTAAGAGGGATGAATAATGAGTGAACTGACGCCACATATCAAATGCGATGTCGAACTGAGCGTGTCTGGGCCGGCCGAGAGGACAGTAGCCTCATGGACGGCAGCGGCCTTGCGCCGGATCGCCGACAAACTGGAGCAGTGCGAGTACGAAGACGGCCATCACGAAGTAACTGATGGATCTCGCCGCCCGATTGGCAGCTGTCGTTTTTCATAAATAGGTTCAGCACTGTCTGTTGTTTTCATTGACACGCGCTTGTCATAAAAGACTTCAATACTGCTCACCAGGCAGTTCAGTGTGTTGCAAGGCTGTCAGAGAACAGTTCAGCGCGTTGCAGGAGACAGGATCGGTCATGGACCTGGAATCCGTTCCGAAAGACGTATGGCAGAAGGCCGAGGAACGGGCGGCTGTCGTTTTTCATAAATAGGTTCAGCACTGGCCATTGTTTTCATTGACACGCGCTTGTCACAAAAGACTTCAATACTGATCGCCAAACAGTTCGGTGCGTTGCAAAACTGTCAGACACCGGTTCAGCGCGTTGCAGGAGGCAGGATCGGTCATGGACCTGGAATCCGTTCCGAAAGGCGTGTGGCAGAAGGCCGAGGAACGGGCGGCCTTGCTTCGACCACTTGCCGCGCTCCATGAAGCACCAGCGCATCTTGTCCGCGCTGCAGCGATTGATCTGAAAATTTCCGAACGTTGGGCCTACAGGCTGATCCGCCGGCTCCGTGAAGAAAACGGCGCGGTCACCGCGCTCTTGCCGCGCGATGGCCGCGGTGCTCCGCGCAAGACGCGGATCGCGGGGGATCGGGAAGCGATCATCGGTCATGTCATCGAAGGCCACTATCTCAAACGGCAGAAGGCGCGCCCCTCGGAAATCGTGAGGGCGGTTCAGGTCGAGTGCCGCAAGGCGGGGATTTCGTCTCCTAGCGAAGCCACGATCAGGCGACGGGTTAACCTGATCGACAAGGGTGTCGCGTCACGGCTTCGCGAAGATGATCCGGACACAAAGCCGATCCTCGGCGCGACCCCGATCCCGAAATACCCGCTCGACGTCGTGCAAATCGATCACACGCCGGTCGATGTCATTTTGGTCGATCCGTTCGAGCGTCTGCCAATCGGGCGGCCATATCTGACGGTTGCGATTGACGTGATGAGCCGGATGATCGCGGGCTTCCATCTTAGCCTTGATCCCCCTTCCGCCGCGAGCGTCGGCCTGTGCCTCGCCCACGTCGCTGACGATAAGAAAACCTGGATGACAGCGCGCGGCGTTACGGATGTGGAGTGGCCGATTGCGGGAAAGCCAAAGAAGATCGGCGTAGACAATGCCGGCGAGTTCCACTCGCAGGCTTTCGAGCGCGGGTGCGCGCAACATAATATCGAGATCGAATGGCGACCGCCGGGGCAACCTCAGTTCGGTGGCATTGTAGAGCGTGTGATCGGCACCCTCATGCGGCGCATTCACAAGTTGCCGGGCACGACATTTTCCAACACGGCGCAGCGCGGCGCATACGACAGCGAAAGACAGGCCTGCCTGACCCTTGAAGAACTGGAACGCTGGCTGACGGTTGCGATTTGCAAGGATTATCACCTGTCCGGGCATCGTGGGTTGGACGGGGCCACACCTCTTGCCCGGCTGAAGGAAGGTCTCGTATCCTTGAGCCGATCTGGCGGCAGCATCGCTATCCCGCGTGACATGCGCAGCTATCTGATCGACTTCCTTCCGGTTCTGCGTAGAACGTTGCAACGCGACGGATTCACCGTAGATCATATTCGCTATTTCTCGAATGCCCTGAAACCGTGGATCGTCTCGCGCGACGTCCGGACGGAGGGACATCTGATCCTGCGCCGCGACCCACGAGACCTTTCGCGTGTTTATGTTCTCGACCCTTTCGACGGTTCCTGGCTCGAAGTGCCGTATCGCACACTCTCCCGACCGTCGATCACGCTCTGGGAACATCGGGCAGCGCGACGACGTGCCCAAGAACGCAATGCGGCGACCGTGGACGAGGACAGCATTTTCACCGCCTTCGCGGAAATGCAGGAGATCGAGCGCAACGCGGCCCGGCTCTCCAAGGGTGCCCGCCGCCGTCGGTCGCGACCGGTGCTGGATCGACAATCTCCTTTGGCGAAGCAACCGGAGGCTCTCGGCCTGGGCGAGCTCGCGCAAGATCAACCGGACGCTCCACCGCAACCATTCACCGACATTGAAGAGTGGTAGGGCAGATGGACCATCTTCGACCCGAAGCCCGACGCATCGCGGAAAAGCCTGCTATCGAACGGCTCGATTGTTTCGCAACCGACCGCTGGATCGGCTATTCCCGCGCGCAGGATGCCCTGAAACGCATGGACATGCTGTTGGCGACGCAACCCGGCCGTGTTCGACCGCAGAACATGCTGGTTGTCGGGCCGAGCAACAACGGCAAATCGACCATCGCCGAGAAATTCCAGCGCCAGCACCCCCGAAGAAGTTCGGAAGAAAGGGACCGACATATCTTTCCGGTCCTGTCGGTCCAGATGATGCCGGACGTGACCGCGCCCCGTTTCTACGCACAGTTGCTTGACGCATTGGGATCACCTCTCGGGAACATCCGAAAGACCGACCGGCGCAATGCACTGACACTGAATCTCATGCGGGCATGCGGGGTGCGGCTGCTCGTCATTGACGAGTTGCACAACCTGCTTTGCGGCCCATCATCGCGGCAGCGCGAAATTTTGGGGCTCATCCGGTATCTGGGCAACGAGCTGCGTATCCCGATTGTCGCGCTTGGGACCAAGGATGCATGGCTGGCTCTCCGGTTGGACGACCAACTCGAAAACCGCTTCCAGCCCTTTTTGCTATCGATGTGGGGTGACGATGCCGAGACCGGGCGGCTGCTGGCCAGCTTCGAGACAGTGATCCCCCTGCGCGGGCGGTCCGGTCTCGGTCTGCCTGCGTTGCGCAAGGTGATTGTGGAGCGCTCGGAGGGCCTGATCGGAGAAATGCACCAGCTTCTTTCGAGCGCAGCAGCGCATGCCCTGACGGAAGGACGGGAACGCATCGAGAGAGAAGACCTGCTGGGCTGCCCTTTCCAGGCACCCTCCTACCGGCGGCAGATGATGGAACGGGAACTTCGGGCATGACGGGGGAACCCGCATGGCCGCTGCACCCGCCCCCCAAGGAGATCGAGACTTTACGGCAATATGTGCAAAGCCTAGCCCGTCTCTATGGCGTCACCTTCGAAAGCTTCTGCTATCATGCTCTCAAGATTGCGCATGCGGATGAAGAGGCCCGCTCCTTCACGCAACCCACAGAGGATGTCTTGGAGCGCCTCGCTGTCGGGCTTGGTATTCCAATCGATGAATTGCGCGGTTTCGAGGCGCGCCGTCGCCGCAATGTCGCACGCCTATACGCGGAACTCGAAGCATGAATAGCCACGCCCGAGGGCCGACAAAGATATGAGTGGGCTTTCCCGCCAAAATCGTAACATTTGGGCACACCCGTGAGGGACGCATGAATGTGACAGCAGAAAATGTCACAAATGAGTGGCGCAACAGGCATTGTGACAGTATCAGGAATATAGCCACCCTAAAGTGACATTTCTACATGCCCAAGATCGGTTACGCCCGCGTCAGCTCAACAAGTCAGGATCTCGAAATCCAGAAAGCCAAACTGAAGGCGGCAGGCTGTGAAATTGTCCGCGCCGAAACCGGCTCTGGAGCATCCCGTGACGGTCGCACCGAACTGGCAACCGTCCTGGAGTTTTTGCGTGCAGGTGACGAGCTGGTCGTGCATCGCCTCGACCGCCTTGGGCGGTCAACCCGAGACGTTCTGAATCTGGTGCATGAGTTGGATGCGAAGGGCGCGTCGTTGCGTATCCTTGAACCCGAGGTGACGACGGCCGGCGACATGGGGCGCATGGTGATCACTGTCCTCGGCATGGTCGCTGACATGGAGCTGAAGTTCATTCGCGACCGCCAACGCGCAGGGATCAACGCCGCAAAGGGCAAGGGGATCTACAAGGGGCGGCAGAAGAAGGTCGATGACGCTGAAATTCAGAGACTGGCTGCAGCGGGCACATCCAAAGCCCAGATTGCCCGAGACCTGGGGGTTTCGCGCATGACCGTATATAGAGCGCTGGATACAGGAAGTGCCAAAGCGGACGCAGACCCGGATTAGGTCCGCTGGCTGCTATGCGGACAGAGCGTGAGTTCGCTGCGGTATAAATGAACGGCCGCTTTTACCGCTTGGCTATACGCATCTGGAACATCGGTTAGAAACACGCCCGCGAGTCAGCGCTTCACCGCAACGAGATCAATCAGCGCCGACATCCCGGCATGCCCCTTCCCTTCCTCGATCTCGCAGTCGTAGGCAGCGAGGTGCAGGATCCGCATGTCGCCAAACCCTTCTCGCAGCATTTCCTCGGTGTACATGTTTTCCGCGTGGGGCGGCCCGCCGGTGCCGTAGGTGATCTGCTCGGGGCGATAGCCGTGCAGCATCAGCATGCCGCCCGGCTTGAGGGTCCGCTTTATGCCCTCGAAGATGCGCGCGCGCATCGGCGGCGGCGCGAACTGGATGAAGACCGCGACGACGGCGTCGTAGGCATTTGGCGCCCAGTCCCAGCCATCGACGTTCGAGACCTCGAAACGGACCGGAACATCACGTCCCTTGGCGAGTGCCCGCGCCTTCTCGACTGCGACGTGGGAGGCGTCGAACGCCATGACGTCGAAGCCGCGCGCGGCGAGGAAGACCGAATTCCGGCCCTCACCGTCCGCCACGACGAGGACGCGGCCCCGCTCCGGCAGATGCACCGCCTGGTCCACCAAGAAGCGGGCGGGCTCCGTTCCGAAGAGGTAGCCCGGCGCGGCGTAGCGTTCGTCCCACATTGTCAGCCCCTCATCCCAGGCCCAGCCACAGGCGGATGCCGTAGGCGACCGCGATCAGGGTTGCCACGGAGGCGATCCACAGGACGCCGAACCACATAAGCCGGGTTGTGAGGCGCCGGGGCGCCTCGTGTTCGGTCCGATGCTCGGAACGGTTCAGCTGCCGCATCAGTGATACCCCGCTTCAGGATCGACCTTCCCCCGGAATACCCAGTAAGCATAGGCCGTGTAGGCAAGGATGATCGGGATCAGGATGCCCGCACCGATGATCATGAAGAGTTGAGCTCTGTACGGGGCGGCCGCTTCCCAAAGCGTGACTTCGGTTGGCACGATGTAGGGGAACATGCAGATTCCGAGGCCCACGAAGCACAGCCCGAACATCGCCAAGGCGAGCAGGAAGGGCCAGTAGTCGTGACGATGCACGTGAAGAGCACGGAACATCAGGAATGCGAGGGCAAGAACTGCAGCTCCCACCAGCCCGGCAAGCAAGATTCGGGTGCCAGCGAACCAGCGCACGAAGTATCCTTCCTGCAGGAACGGAGTCCATAGGCTGACCACGCCGATGAATGCCACTGTAGCGACTCCCAGGATCCAGGCGCGGCTGCGCATCCGATCCTGAAGCTCGCCATCGGTCTTCATGACGAGCCAAGTCGCTCCGAGGAGCATGTAACCAACCATGACGGCCAACCCGACCGTCACCGAGAAGGGCGTCAGCCAGTCCCACCAGCCGCCCGCATAGGCGCGCGCGGTCTTGTCGATGGTGATGCCCTGGAGAAGCCCGCCGAGTGCGATGCCCTGGCTGAGTGCGGCCACCGCGGAGCCGCCGATGAAGGCGACGTCCCAGACACCGCGCCAACGCTCGGTGCGCCAGCGAAACTCGAAGGCGACCCCTCGAAAGATAAGCGCCAGCAGCATGGCGATAATTGGCGCATAGAGCGCTGGTAGGATCAGCGCGTAGGCCAGCGGGAACGCCGCAAAGAGACCTCCGCCCCCAAGAACGAGCCACGTCTCGTTCCCGTCCCAGACGGGGGCAACCGAGTTCATCATCACATCGCGATGCCGGCGATCGGGCTCTACGGCGAACAGCATCCCGAGCCCGAGGTCGAATCCGTCGAGAACCACGTAGATGAGCACGGCGAGGGCGATCAGGAAGCCCCAGACAAAGGTGAGGTCGAATGCGACCCCTTCTGCGATCGGCATTGTTCTCACTCCCCCGGCTGGACGGCGTTCGGGCGCCGCATGGTTTCCTCGATGGCCGGCGTGATGCCGGCCGTGCGAATGGGGCCCTTGGTGGCATCCTTCAGACGTGGTTCGTCGAAGACGGGCGGACGGCTCATCAGACGCAGGATGTAGAAGGTGCCAGCGCCAAACACGGCGAAGTAGACCACGATGAACGCGATGAGCGAGGTGCCGACGGCGGCTGCGTCAAGCGGCGCCGCGCTCTCAGCGGTTCGTAGCATACCGTAAACCGTATATGGTTGGCGTCCGACCTCAGTTGTGATCCATCCGGCCAAGACCGCGATCAGGCCTGAGGGTGCCATAGCCAGAGCGGCACGGTGCAGCCAAGGCGCCTCGAAAAGATGGCCTCGCCAACGCGCCCAGAGAGACCACGCCCCGATGCCCAGCATAGCAAAGCCCAAAGCGACCATCACACGGAAGGACCAGAAGACGATGCCCACCGGCGGCTGTTCGTCGTCTGGAATCGTGTCGAGCCCGTCTATCGGAGCGTTGAGATCGTGCTTGAGGATCAGCGACGACAGCTTCGGTATGCCGACGGCGTAGTCGAGGGTTTGCGCTTCGTCATTGGGGATCCCGAACAGATAGAGCGGCGCGCCCTCCGGATGGCTCTCGAAATGGCCCTCCATGGCCATGACCTTGGCGGGCTGGTGTTCCAGCGTGTTGATTCCGTGGAGATCCCCGAGGAAAATCTGTATCGGCGCCACGATGGCTGCCATCCACATCGCCATGGAGAACATTGTTCTCGTGGCTTCGGACGCCACCTCGCCCCGCCTCCGGCGACGCAAAAGGTGGAAAGCCGCCACGCCACCCACGATGAATGCCGTTGTCAGATAGGCGGCCGTCACCGTGTGCATGAGGCGATAGGGGAACGAGGGATTGAAGATGATTTCCCAGAAGTTCTCCGGCAAAAACTGGCCCGTGTCCGGGTCGATGGAGAAGCCTGCGGGCGTCTGCATCCAGCTGTTCACGCTGAGAATCCAGAAGGCCGAGAAAAACGTACCGAAGGCCACGGCCGCCGTGGCGGTCATGTGCAGGCCCGGCCCCACGCGCTCGCGCCCGAAGAGCATGATCCCGAGGAAGCCGGCCTCCAGGAAAAAGGCCGAGAGTACCTCGTAGGCCATTGGTGCGCCGATGACCGGCCCGGCCTTGTCGGAGAACACCGACCAATTTGTGCCGAACTGGTAGGACATCACGATGCCCGACACGACGCCCATGGCGAAAGCCAGCGCGAAGATCTTCACCCAGTAGCGGAAGAGATCGAGATACTTGTGGTCCTTCGTCCAGAGCCACAGCCCGTTGAGCACCGCGAGGTAGCTCGCGAGGCCGACGGTGAAGGCCGGAAAGAGAAAGTGGAAGCTCACCGTGAAGGCGAACTGAATGCGGGCCAATAGGACTGCGTCGAAGGAGGCGAGCATGAGGTGGTCTCCGGGGTTGCGGTAGGACGGGCGGCGCGGCCGCCCGCTGGGCGCGGCTTAGAAGGACAAGATGCGCGCGTTCGGCGTCAGCAGCCGCGCGGCCATTGCCGCAGGGTCAGCGGGGGTGATTCCGTCGAGCAAGACCTCGGGACCTGCGCCCTTGTTCGGCAGGTAGATCGCGCAGACCTCGACCTGGGTGCCGGTTTCCATGATCTTCTGCATCAGCCCTTGGGGGCTCATGCCCTGCGGCTCCTGCGGGGCCGTAGCCGAAGGGGGCGCGTCCCTCAAGGCCAGGTCGCCGGCCGGGCCGCAGAGCAGGATGTGTGCGTCGGCACCTTGCTGAACCGCCTGCATGGTCAAAACCATACCCATCAGCTGAGTTTGCGCGTCCTCTGAGGCGAGGACCGTCACCAACTCCGGCGCTTCCTGCGCCTGCGCGGCTCCGGCGAGACCCACCAAGGCCAGCGCCGCCAATGCGATACGTCTCATGTCGTCTCTCTCCTCTTCATCCGTGAACAATAATCAGTCTTGCACAAGCGTGGTCCGCAGGTAAGGGCGGTGTGTCGTCCAACCCTGCGGGAACAGACCCTTCGCCGCGACGTCGTCGATCGAGGGCGGGATGATGACCTCGTCGCCGGGTCGCCAGTCGGCAGGCGTGGCAATCTGGTGCCTGTCGCCCGCCTGCAGGGCATCGACTGCGCGCAGAATTTCATCGAAGTTGCGCCCGACGCTCATCGGATAGGTCATCGTCAGGCGCAGCTTCTTCTTGTTGTCGATGATGAAGACCGAGCGTACGGCAGCCGTTTCAGACTCGGCGGGATGGATCATGTCGTAGAGGCGCGCGATCTTCAGCTCGGGATCAGCGACGATCGGAAACCGCAGCGTCGTGTTCTGGGTATCGTTCACGTCGTCGATCCACTTCAGATGCTCGTCGACGGAGTCGGTGCTGAGCCCGATCGGTTTGACGCCACGCTTGTCGAATTCTGCGCTGAGCTGCGAGGTCCGGCCCATCTCGGTGGTGCAAACCGGTGTGAAGTCGCCCGGATGGCTAAAAAAGAAGGCCCAGTCGTCGCCGATCCAGTCATGAAACGAGATGGGGCCGGTCGTCGTGTCAGCGGTGAAGTCCGGGACGACGTCTCCGAGAAGCAGAGGCATGGTGTTTCCTTTCAATGAGTTTGGCCACCAATTACCGTGGAGGGGGCGCGGGCTCAGTGACATTGTCACCCAGCCTGCAAAAAGTTATACACCGAGTAGAACTTTCACCGGGAGACATAGATGAAGCTCACGGCATATTCGAATTACGCGTTCCGATCGCTTCAGCTTGCCGCGCTCAGGTCACCCGAACTTGTCCGCGTGGATGACGTGGTCAGGGTGCATGGGCTGGCCCGACCGCATATAGTGAAGATCGTGCACGAACTGGGACAGGCTGGACTTGTGGAAACAAGGCGGGGAAGAGGCGGCGGATTCAGGCTGGCACGTCCTGCGGAAGAAATCGTCGTGGGGAATGTCATCCGGCTGACCGAAGGACCGCTCGATGTGGTCGAATGCTTCAACCCTGAAAAAAACACCTGTCCGTTGATCGGCATCTGCAAGCTATCGCGGGCACTGAGCGAGGCGACGAAGGCATTCATGGCGGTGCTCGACGACCTGACGCTTGCGGATATTGCGTCGAACAAGAGCGAGCTGTTGTCCCGCATCACGCCAATAGAAGAGGGCATCGTTTGGCCATCGCGGAGGGCGCGATGAGCACTGGAGACTGGACCGAACGATTTCAGGGGACCAGAGCCCTACCGCGCGGTGTGCGGGATCGGCTGCTAAAGGTCGCGCAGATCCGCAATTATCCCAAAGGTCAGGAAGTATTCGGTCCGCGCAACATTCCCGATAGCCTGTTGTTCCTGCTGGAGGGGACGATCCGCGTCTCGCAGACTTCCGAGAACGGACGTGACATCGTGCTATACCGCGTCGATGCGGGCGAAAGCTGCGTGCTGACGACGGCCTGCATGCTGGCGGAAGAGGCTTACAACGCTGAGGGTCTGGCGGAGTCCGAGATCAGCGTCGTCGTCCTTCCGAGACCTGCCTTCGACGCCCTCGTTGCCGATGAAGCGGCCTTTCGCAATTTCGTGTTCGCAGCCTATTCGCGGCGGCTGATCGACCTTCTGCGCGTTGTGGACGATGTCGCGTTCGGCCGGATCGACGTTCGGCTCGCCGAGCGCCTCCTCGCCCTGGTAGGCGGCGACAGGGAGATCGCGGCGACCCATGCGCAGATCGCAACCGAACTGGGAACGGCGCGAGAAGTCATCTCGCGCGTGCTGCACGATTTCCAGAAGCGCGGCTTCATCGCCCAATCGCGCGGACGAATCGAGCTCACCAACAAGCCGGCCCTGCGGGAGCTTGCCGACAGCGCATAGCTGATCGCCGAAGAAAAATCATCGCTGGGTGACAATATCACTGAAGCGGTGCCGCCAAACTTATAAGTCATGGTCAACTTTCAAGTCCGGAGGACGCCATGACGACCAATGTCGGAACCCTCGACCGTATCCTGCGCGCCGCGCTGGGGCTGGTCCTGCTCTATCTCGCCTTCTTCAGCGGTCTGCAGCTCTTCGCCGAGCCTCTGTTCAAATATGGTGCGGCCGTCGTCGGCGTCGTCATGCTCGCGACGTCGCTGATGAAGATGTGCCCGCTCTATTCCATGCTCGGCCTCAAGACCTGCCGGGACTGCTGAGATGGAGACTGTGTTCACTCCGATCACATCGTTCGGCGGCGGTCTGCTGATCGGCCTTGGCGCGGTCCTTCTGATGCTCGGGCTCGGCCGGATCTTCGGCGCAACCGGCGTCCTGTCGGGCGCGATCTTTGCGGAGAGCCGGGAAGAGATGACCTGGCGGCTCGCGCTGATCGCCGGAATGGTCGTCGCACCCGTGCTCATCTTCGCGGTGACCGGCACGATGCCGGTCCTGACGGTTCCGGTCAGCCCGGCGATGATCGCCGTAGGCGGCGTCATCGTGGGGCTCGGCGCCAGCCTCGGCTCCGGCTGCACGTCGGGACACGGGGTCTGCGGATTGTCGCGTCTGTCGGTCCGGTCGCTGGTCGCCGTGCCCACCTTCATGGCAACGGCCGCGATCACAGTCTTTCTCATCCGCCATGTTTTCGGAGGCTGATCAATGAAGCTTGTCTTTGCACTTTTCACGGGTGTCGTCTTTGGCACCGGCATCGCCCTCTCGGGCATGATGGACCCGGCCAAGGTCCTGAACTTCTTCGACCTCGCGGGCAGTTGGGACGCGAGCTTGGCCTTCGTCATGGGCGGAGCGCTGCTCGTGGCGGCGATCGGCTACCGACTGGCATGGCGGCGCAATGCTCCGCTCTTCGGCGGTCGTTTCCAGGTTCCCACCGGAACCGACATCGACATGAAGCTCGTCGGTGGGTCGGCCTTGTTCGGCATCGGCTGGGGCATCGCCGGCTTCTGCCCGGGCGCGGCCATTCCGGCCCTCGGAACCGGGCGCTGGGAAGTTGCCCTGTTCCTGGCCGCAGTCATAGTCGGTTTCTGGCTGCGCCGCGTCTTCGCGTCGCTGGGGCAACCGCGCGTCGCATCCTGAGGCACCGCACCATTCAAGGAGAGAAAACCATGACATACCCCGTGGACATGACCATCAAACCCGAGGTCCAGGCCTTCTTCGACGAGGCCACGAACACGATCAGCTATATCGTCAAGGACCCGTCCTCGTCGGCCTGCGCTATCGTCGATAGCGTCATGGACATCGACTACGCCGCCGGGCGGATAACCTACGACCATGCGGACGAACTGATCCGGCAGGTGCAGTCGCAGGGGCTGAAGCTGGAGTGGATCATCGAGACCCACGTCCACGCCGATCACCTTTCAGCCGCTCCCTACATCCAGCAGAAGCTTGGTGGAAAAATCGGTATCGGCGCGAAGATCATGGTCGTGCAGGAGACCTTTGGAAAGGTCTTCAACGAAGGCACCGAGTTCCAGCGCGACGGCAGCCAGTTCGACCGCCTGTTCGACGACGGCAACACCTACATGGTCGGAAACATGCCCGCCTTCGCCATGTACACGCCCGGTCACACGCCCGCCTGTATGGTACACGTCATGGGGAATGCGGCCTTCGTGGGTGACACTCTGTTCATGCCCGATGGCGGGTCGGCGCGTGCCGATTTCCCGGGCGGAGATGCGGCGACACTCTACGACTCGATCCAGAAAGTCCTGGCCCTGCCGGACGAGATGCGGCTGTTCATGTGCCACGACTACGGGCCGAACGGGCGCGACATCCAGTGGGAGACCACGGTGGGTGACGAGAAGGCGCACAACATCCATGTCGGCGATGGCAAGACAAAGGAGGATTTCGTCAAGTTCCGCAACGAACGCGACGCGACCCTCGCCATGCCCAAGCTGATCATCCCGTCGCTGCAGGTGAATATGCGCGCAGGCGAGGTGCCGACCGACAAGGATGGCAATCCGATGCTCAAGGTGCCCCTGAACGGTCTTTGAGAGATACTGCGCTTACACATCGAAAGGAGAAGACAATGTCGAACAACGCAACGGTGGAGAACCTGAACAAGGCGCTTCAAATGGAAATGAGCGCCGCGCATCAGTATCAATTGCACGCGCATGTCCTCGACGATTGGGGCCTCAATTTGCTGGCAGACAAGATGCGTGAGGAACAGGCAGAGGAAATCGGACACTCCGACCTGTTCATCGAGCGCATCATGTTCCTGAAAGGAACGCCCGAGATTGCTTTCGCAAAATCGCCCAAGCGCGCGGAAACCCTGCCGGATATGTTCAAGGCCGACCTTGCCGATGAAGAGGAGGCCATTGAATTCTATCTCAGCGCGGCCCGACAAGCCTATGAGGCCAACGATGTCGGATCGCGCATGCTCTTCGAAAGGATCGCCATGGATGAAGAAGGCCATAAGGCCTGGTTGGAGCTGCAACTGGAGTTGATCGAACGCATCGGCGACCGGGCGTACAGCGCGAAAATGGTGTCAATCATTCAAGACGAAGACCCATCCACTTGAAGCGGTCATCGGGGCCTATGGCGGCGCATCGGCGCTGCTGTGTGATCCCTGATTGAAACCAATAGGGAGGAATACGCCGATGGAACTGAAAAAGATTTCGCCGAAAGCTACGGTGTCCCCGCAGATCGCAGCCATGGACATGGCCGCGATCAAGGCTGCAGGCTATCGTGCGATCATCTGCAATCGCCCCGATGGGGAAGGCGCTGACCAGCCAAGCTTCGAAGAGATCGAGGCCGCTGCCAAGGCCGAGGGAATCGAGACGCGCTACGTCCCGGTTGAGTCGGGGATGGTGACCGATCAGGACGTTGCTGCCTTCGGCCAGGCGCTGGCAGAGGTGCAACGCCCGGTCCTGGCCTACTGCCGGACCGGCACACGCTCGGCGACACTCTGGTCGCTGCACGAGGCGAAAAGGCGACCCGTCTCCGAGATCCTCGCCATGACGAAGGCGGCAGGCTATGACATGAACGGTGTCGCGCGCCGCGTCGCCAACGGCGGCAAGACCCCGACCGATACCGGCGATGCGCACTACAAAGTGGTCATCGTCGGCGCGGGTGCCGGCGGCATCGCAGTCGCGGCAAGCCTCAAGTCGCGCAAGCCCGGCCTCGAGATCGCGATCATCGATCCCGCCGAAATTCACTATTACCAGCCCGGCTGGACGATGGTCGGCGGCGGCATATTCGAGGCACAGGAAACCGCCAAGACAATGGGCAGCCTGATCCCGAAAGGGGTCAAGTGGATCAAGGCCGCGGTCGCGGCCTTCGAGCCGCAGAACAACGCGATCATCCTCGATGGTTGCCGTGTCGTGAAATACGATCGTCTCGTCGTCTGTCCCGGTCTCAAGCTCGACTGGGGCAAGGTCGAAGGCCTTGTCGATACGCTCGGCCGAAACGGGGTGACCTCGAACTATCGCTACGACCTGGCGCCCTACACCTGGCAACTGGTGCAGGAGATGCGCGGCGGCACCGCGCTCTTCACCCAGCCGCCGATGCCAATCAAATGCGCCGGCGCGCCGCAGAAGGCGATGTATCTCTCGGCCGACCACTGGCATCGGTCCGGTCGTCTCAAGGACATCGACATCCACTTCTGCAACGCGGGCGGCGTGCTCTTTGGCGTGAAGGACTACGTGCCGGCACTGATGGAATACGTGAAGAAGTACGACGCGACGCTGGACTTCTTCCACAATCTCGTGGCGGTCGACGGGCCGGCGAAGACGGCCACCTTCGAGGTCAAGGAGGCCGAGAGGGAGCCCCGCCGCGTCGAGTTGGCGTTCGACATGATGCATGTCTGCCCGCCGCAGACAGCGCCGGACTTCATTCGCGTCTCGCCGCTGGCCGATCCGGCGGGCTGGGTCGACGTTGACCAGGCGACGCTGCGCCACAAGAGCTTCGACAACATCTGGGCGCTTGGCGACGTGATGAACGCACCCAATGCCAAGACTGCGGCAGCGGCGCGGAAACAGGCGCCGACCGTTGCCGAGAACATCGTCGCCGACATCGCCGGACACTCGGCCGTGGCGCAATACGACGGCTATGGCTCGTGCCCGCTGACGGTCGAGCGCGGCAAGATCGTGCTCGCGGAGTTTGGGTACGGAGGGGCGGTGAAGCCGAGTTTCCCGTCCTTCGTGATCGACGGAACGAAGCCAAGCCGCGCCGCGTGGTTCCTCAAGGAAAAGATGCTGCCGCCGATCTACTGGCAGGCGATGCTCCGGGGCCGCGAATGGATGGCAAAGCCCGAAAAGCTCGAGACCGCGGCCAAATAACTGAACGGCGCGCCGGCATCTCCTCCCGCCCACCGCGCGTTCGCGAGCGGGGCGCACAGGTTGCGCCCCGTTCCCCAATCCTGAGAGAACTCGATGAAGCTACGATTTGCCCGT
The DNA here is from genome assembly GCF_027912835.1 of Paracoccus sediminicola. Lineage (NCBI taxonomy): Bacteria > Pseudomonadati > Pseudomonadota > Alphaproteobacteria > Rhodobacterales > Paracoccaceae > Paracoccus > Paracoccus sediminicola. Next base: position 29,554 of record NZ_CP115769.1, on the reverse strand, counting down.
TATCTGCCGGTCCTTACATGGGGCCGACAGTATGATCGATCCGCGCTGACGAACGATCTCGTCGCGGCGGTGATCGTGACGATCATGCTGATCCCGCAGTCGCTCGCCTATGCGCTTCTGGCAGGCTTGCCGCCAGAGGCGGGAATCTACGCCTCGATCGCACCGATCCTCCTCTACGCGGTCTTCGGCACCTCACGCGCGCTCGCGGTTGGGCCTGTGGCAGTGGTCTCGCTTCTGACAGCCTCCGCCGTCGGTCAGGTCGCCGAGCAGGGCACGGCGGGCTATGCCGTCGCCGCGCTGACGCTTGCGGGGCTTTCCGGGGGCTTCCTGTTGCTGCTCGGCGTCTTCCGCTTGGGGTTTCTGGCCAATTTCCTCAGCCACCCGGTGATCGCGGGATTCATCACCGCGTCCGGCATCCTGATCGCGACGAGTCAGCTCAAGCATATCCTCGGGATCGAGGCGGGCGGCCATACGCTGATCGAGATGGTCGGCGCGCTTCTGTCACATCTGGGGCAGATCAACCCGATAACGGTGGTCATAGGCGTCACGGCGACGGCATTTCTTTTCTGGGTGCGCAAGGGACTGAAGCCGCTCCTGCGCAGGATGGGCGCAGGTCCGCTTCTGGCCGACATCGTCACCAAGGCTGGCCCCGTGGCGGCGGTCGTGGTGACGACGCTCGCGGTATGGGTCCTTGATCTTGAAGGCCGAGGCGTCTCCATCGTCGGCGAGGTGCCGCAGGCCCTGCCGCCGCTGACCCTTCCGGGTTTCGCGCCCGACCTGATCCGTCAACTGGCGATCCCGGCAATCCTGATCTCCATCATCGGCTTCGTGGAATCCATTTCCGTCGCGCAGACGCTCGCCGCCAAGAAACGCCAGCGCATCGACCCGAACCAGGAACTCATCGGCCTCGGCGCCGCCAACCTCGGTGCGGCCTTCACCGGCGGCTATCCTGTCACCGGTGGCTTCGCGCGTTCGGTCGTGAACTTCGATGCGGGCGCCGAGACACCGGCCGCCGGCGCTTTCACGGCGATCGGCCTCGCGATTGCGGCGCTCGCCCTGACGCCGCTGGTCTATTACCTGCCCAACGCGACGTTGGCCGCAACAATCGTCGTCGCCGTGCTCAGCCTCGTCGATTTCTCTATTCTGAAGAGGACTTGGTCCTATTCGCGCGCCGACTTCACAGCGGTCGCGGCAACGATCTTCCTGACCCTGACCCTGGGCGTCGAGATTGGCGTTGCCTCAGGTGTGATCCTGTCCATCGCGCTACACCTTTACAAGACGTCGAAGCCCCATGTCGCCGAGGTCGGGCTCGTTCCCGGCACGAACCACTTCCGCAATATCAACCGGCACGAGGTCGAGACCGATGCGCATGTCCTCACCCTGCGCGTGGACGAGAGCCTCTACTTCGTAAATGCCCGGTTTCTCGAGGATCTGATCCAGGATCGCGTGGTCGACGGCGGCGCTCTGCGCCACGTGATCCTCATGTGCTCCGCGGTGAACGAGATCGATTACTCGGCCCTCGAGAGCCTGGAGGCGATCAATCACCGGCTCACGGATCTGGGGGTCGGACTGCACCTCTCGGAAGTGAAGGGTCCGGTGATGGACCGCCTCAAGACCACACACTTCCTCGACCAGCTCAACGGACGCGTCTTCCTGTCCCAGCACGACGCCTGGAAGGCGCTTGCCCAACCACTGGCCGACCCGGCCAAAGCCGCAGAATGACCGAAAAGGAAAGGACTGCATGACAATCCCATATTCGAAAAGTTCATCCCGTGGGCCTGGAAGCCCGGATGTCGTTGGTTTCTACGACGAAGCTTCAGGAAGTTGCCAATATATCTGCATCGACCCGGCAACGAAAAAATGCGCACTGATCGACGTGGTTCTCGACTTCAACCCGGCCCGCGCCCGCACCTCGACCGAGTCTGCCGACTGGGCGCTCGACTGGATTGAGCGCGAGGGTCTGACGCTCGAATGGATCCTCGACACGCACCCTCATGCCGACCACCTGATGGCCGCGGCGTATCTCAAGCAGAAGACCGGCGCGCCGAACGCCATAGGCGAGAAGGTTCGGGAAATCGCGGGGCTCTGGCGCGACTTCTACAACACGCCGGGCGCATTCGACCCGGAGGCCGATTTCGACCGGCTTCTTGCCGACGGCGACACGTTCCGCATCGGCGATCTTGACCTGCACGTGATGCTCTCGCCAGGCCACACGCTGGGATCGATCACTTATGTGGTCGGCGATGCTGTCTTCGCCCATGATACGTTCATGCAGCCCGACAGCGGCACCGCGCGCGCAGACTTCCCCGGCGGATCGGCGGCCATGCTCTACGACTCGCTGATGGCGATCCTGGCGCTGCCCGATGAGTTCCGGATCTTCATCGGACACGACTACGGCGCGGAAGGCCGCGACGACCCGGCGTGGGAAAGCACGGTGGCCGAGCAGAAAGCCTCGAACAAACATCTGGGCGGCGGCGTCGAAAAGGACGACTACGTCAAGGTGCGCGAGGAACGCGACGCGACGCTCAACCTGCCCGACAGGATGCTCCACGCGCTCCAAGTCAACCTTCGAGGCGGTCGACTACCGGAACCGGAGGCTGATGGAAACAGCTACTTCAAGATACCAGCGAACAGGTTCTGATCATGGCACAACTCGAAAACTGGACTCCCGAAAAGGTAAAGGCGGTGCTCGACGCGCAGGAGATCGTGTTGATCGATGTGCGCACCCCGCCCGAATACATAATGGAGCATATTGATGGGGCGCTGTTGATGCCCATGGCGTTCTTCCGTCCCGAGGCGCTGCCCACGCAGGACGGAAAGCGTATCGTTCTACACTGCGGTTCGGGCGCCCGGTCCGGCAAGATGGCCGAGATTACCCTGAAAGCCGGACTGTCGCCACTCGCGCATATGGAGGGCGGCTTCGGCGCATGGAAGCAGGCCGGTCTGCCCTACACCGGCACCGACATGGCCACGGGCGCGCCGAAGGAGATGAAGGCGAACTGAGTTCCGCATGGTGCGCTCTTGCAGAACGACCAATTGGAACGGTTCGGCCGTTGCAACAGCGTCCTTACCGGTTTTTGGAACGTACCGGCCTGCGGGTCTAGGACTATAGGAAACACCATGCTGCGAACGCGGCGCTATCACTGAACCCGACATTCGTTTATTGCGCAGCATCGGTCAAAGTGGGCTCCCTCAAGCCGTTCGCTGCGATCTGCGCGAACGGCTGCTTCGACGCTGCGGCCGTTCACTGAACCGTCTGTGACAGGCTGCTGAACTTATTTGTGAAAAACGACAGCGGCCTTGCTTCGGCCACTTGCCGCGCTCGATGAAGCACCAGCGCATCTCGTCCGCGCTGCAGCGATTGATCTGAAAATTTCCGAACGTTGGGCTTACAGGCTGATCCGCCGGCTTCGTGAGGAAAACGGCGCGGTCACGGCGCTCTTGCCGCGCGATGGCCGCGGTGCTCCGCGCAAGACGCGGATTGCGGGGGATCGGGAAGCGATCATCGGTCATGTCATCGAAGGCCGCTATCTCAAACGGCAGAAAGCGCGCCCCTCGGAAATCGTGAGGGTGGTTCAGGTCGAGTGCCGCAAGGCGGGCATTTCGCCTCCGAGCGAAGCCACGATCAGGCGACGGGTTAACCGGATCGACAAGGGTGTCGCGTCACGGCTCCGCGAAAGTGATCCGGGAACAAAGCCGATCCTCGGCGCGACCCCGATCCCGAAATACCCGCTCGACGTCGTGCAGATCGATCACACGCCGGTCGATGTCATTCTGGTCGATCCGTTTGAGCGTCTGCCAATCGGGCGGCCATATCTGACGGTTGCGATCGACGTGATGAGCCGGATGATCGCGGGCTTCCATCTTAGCCTTGATCCCCCTTCCGCCGCGAGCGTCGGCCTGTGCCTCGCCCACGTCGCCGACGATAAGAAAGCCTGGATGACAGCGCGCGGCGTTACGGATGTGGAGTGGCCGATTGCGGGAAAGCCAAAGAAGATCGGCGTGGACAATGCGGGCGAGTTCCACTCGCAGGCTTTCGAGCGCGGGTGCGCGCAACATGGCATCGAGATCGACTGGCGACCGCCGGGGCAACCTCAGTTCGGTGGCATTGTAGAGCGTGTGATCGGCACCCTCATGCGGCGTATTCACCAGTTGCCGGGCACGACATTTTCCAACACGGCGCAGCGCGGCGCATACGACAGCGAAAGACGGGCCTGCCTGACCCTTGAAGAACTGGAACGCTGGCTGACGGTTGCGATTTGCAAGGACTATCACCTGTGCGGGCAACGCGCTCTGGACGGGGCCACACCTCTTGCGCGGCTGGAGGAAGGTCTCGTGACCCTGAGCCGATCTGGCGGCAGCATCGCCATCCCGCGTGACATGCGCAGCTATCTGATCGACTTCCTCCCGGTTCTGCGTAGGACGTTGCAACGCGACGGATTCACCGTAGATCATATCCGCTATTTCTCGAACGCCCTTGGCGAAACAGCTCTCGCAGGGGGCCGGGTCGATGAAGATGTTCGCCATCGCGGAACGGATCGAGGCGGTGATGATGGACGCGAAGAAGATGTTCCCCAACCTCGATTGGTATTCCGCCGTCTCCTACCACCTGCTGGGCGTGCCGACGGCCATGTTCACCCCGATCTTCGTGATCGCGCGCACCGCCGGCTGGGGGGCGCATGTGATCGAACAGCGGCAGGACAACAAGATCATCCGCCCTTCGGCCAACTACACCGGCCCCGAGAACCGGGCCTTCGTGCCGCTCGCCAAGCGCGGGTTCACCCCTTTGGCGGCGGCGGAGTAAGCGCATGACCTATCTGATCGCAGACGACTTGCCGACCGCCACGGCGGGCCAACGCTTCCGCGCCTTGCTGGACCGTCCCGGCATCCTGCGCCTGCCCGGCGCCCACAACGGGCAGGCCGCCTTGCAGGCAAAGGCGGCCGGGTTCGACGGGCTCTACCTATCGGGCGCAGCGATGACCGCCTCCATGGGTCTGCCGGACCTTGGTATCATCACGGTGGACGAGGTCTGTTTCTTCATCCGCCAGATCGCACGTGCCTCTGGGCTACCGCTGCTGGTGGATGGCGATACCGGCTATGGCGAGGCGCTGAACGTCATGCACATGGTGCGCTGCTTCGAGGAGGCAGGCGCCGGGGCGGTCCATCTGGAGGACCAGTTCCTGCCAAAGAAATGCGGCCATCTGAACGACAAGCGGCTGGTCGCGCCGCAGGATATGGCGGTCAAGGTCGCGGCGGCGGCAAAGGCGTCGCGTGACCTCGTGGTGATCGCCCGCACCGATGCGGCCGCGTCAGAGGGGATCGAGGGCGCCGTGGCGCGTGCGAAGCTCTACGTCGAGGCTGGGGCCGATGCGATCTTCCCCGAAGCGCTGACCAGCGTCGAGATGTTCCGCGAGATGCGCGCCGCCCTGCCGGGCGTCAAGCTGCTGGCCAACATGACCGAATTCGGCCGCACCCCCGCGCTGACGGCGGAGGAGTTTGAAGAACTTGGCTATGACATGGTGATCTGGCCCGTCTCCTCCCTGCGGGTGGCGAACAAGGCGCAGGAACGGCTTTATGCCGCGCTGGCCCGTGACGGGGCGACCACCGCGATGCTGGACCAGATGCAGACCCGGAAGGAGCTATACGACACCATCCGTCTCAATGACTTCGAGGCGCTGGACCAGAGCATAATCGCCTCGGTCGCGCCGGAACCTGTCTGAGCGTCTCTATCAAAGCTATCGGGGCCTGCACCATGGCAGGCCCCGATCTTGATCTACACCCAGTTCAGGCAACAGCGGCACTGACGCCGCTGAATTGCCCTGCGTGATGCAGCAGCGGCCTCGCGACGGGTTCATGTTCGATATGCCGGACTTTGCCGATCAGCAGCACATGGTCTCCGGCCTCGATGGTCTGGACCACATCCGTCACCAGAACCGCCGCAGCCCCGCGCAGGACAGGCAGGCCGTGCCGGTCTTCGAACAGATCGCGCAGGCCCGGATCGGGCCGTCCGGCGAAATGCAGGGCGTGGGGGCGCATGTCCTCGGCCAGGATGTTGACCGCATAGTGGCCCGAGGCGCGTAGTCTGGGCAGCATCCGCGCCCCGCATCCCACGGAGATGCACACCAGCGCCGGGTCGAGCGAGACCGACATGAAGGCGCTGATGGTCATGCCGTGATCGCCCTCGGGCGTGCGGGTCGTCACGACCGCCATGCCGGTGGCGAAACGGCTGCAACAGGCGCGCAGCGCATCAGGGTCGAACTCCGGGAGCGTCGAGGTCATGCCGCCACAGAGGCCCCCAGCTCGCGCCGGATGACCTCGGCGCCCGCACTCAGGGCCTCCAGCTTGCCGCGTGCGACCTGCCGCGACAGGGGCGTCATCCCGCAGTTGGTGCAGGGATAGAGCTTGTCCGCATCGACGAATTGCAGCGCCTTGCGCAGGGTGGCGGCGACCTCCTCGGGCGTCTCGACCTTGTTCGTCGCGACGTCGATGGCGCCCACCATCACCTTCTTGCCCCGGATCAGCTCGATCAGGTCCATTGGGACATGACTGTTCTGACATTCCAGCGACACCAGATCGACGCCGGATTTCTGGATCGCCGGGAAGATCATCTCATACTGCCGCCATTCCGAACCGAGCGTCGCCTTCCAGTCTGTATTCGCCTTGATGCCGTAGCCATAGCAGATGTGGACGGCCTTCTGACATTTCAGCCCCTCCATGGCGCGCTCCAGCGTTGCCATGCCCCAGTCGTTCACCTCGTCGAAGAAGACGTTGAAGGCGGGCTCATCGAACTGGACGATGTCGACGCCGACGGCCTCAAGTTCCTTCGCCTCTTCGTTCAGAAGCGTGGCGAATTCCCAGGCCAGCTTTTCGCGGCTGCGGTAATGCGCGTCATACAGCGTGTCGATCATGGTCATCGGCCCGGGCAGTGCCCATTTGATCGGTGCATCGGTCTGGGCGCGCAGGAACTTCGCATCCTCGACAAAGACCGAACGGGGCCGGGACACGGCGCTGACCACCGTCGGCACGCTGGCGTCATAGCGATCACGGATGCGCACCGTTTCGCGCTTTTCGAAGTCGACGCCCTCCAGCCCCTCGATGAAGGTGGTGACGAAATGCTGGCGCGTCTGTTCGCCGTCGCTCACGATGTCGATGCCGGCGCCGCGCTGTTCGGCAAGCGTCACGCGCAGGGCGTCCTGCTTGGCCTGCGCCAGTGCCTCGCCTTCCACCTTCCAGGGCGACCAGAGTTTTTCGGGCTCGGCCAGCCAGGAGGGTTTCGGCAGGCTGCCGGCGGTGGAGGTGCGGAGCAGTTTGGTCATGGTCATGTCTTTCTTGGTCGTGGGGTCAGGCGGCGGACCGGGCGGCCCATTCGGCTAACCGCGCGCGATACGGCTTGATGAAGGTTTCCTCGGCAAATCGGCCCTGTTCGGTCGCCAGACGGCTGCGCTCCTCACGGTCATAGACCACGCGGGTCGGCGAGTAGTCCTGGTGACTAAGGCTGGGCCGATAGGTCTGCCCGGCCACGGAATTGGCGTTGTAGATCTCGGGGCGATAGATTTTCTGGAAGGCTTCCATCGTGCTGATGGTGCCGATCAGCTCGAGATTGGTGTAATCGTTCAGCAGGTCGCCCACGTGGTAAAAGGCCAACGGAGCCACGCTTTTGGGTGGCATGAAGTAGCGCACCCCGAGGCCCATCTTGCCGAAATACTGTTCGGTCAGCGAGGCACCGCTTGGCACATATTCTACCCCCAGCACGGGATGGATGTTGGCGGTGCGCTCATAGCTTTTGGTCTCCGACACGCTCAGGCAGATCACCGGCGGCTTGGGGAATTGCGCCCGGTAGGTCTCCGACGCAACGAATGCCTTGAAGATGCGGCCGTGCAGCGCGCCGAACCCTTCAGGCAACGAGAAGCCATCGCGGCCCTTGTTATGTTCGGGCAGCACCACGCTAAAATCGTAATCACGCACATAGGAGGAGAAGTTGTTGCCTACGAGCCCAGGGAGGCGCGCGCCGGTCCTGCGGTCGAGGATCGTGGTCTGCAGCACCTCGATTGCTGGGAAAGCCGTGCCGCTGCCGTCAAGGTCCAGATCGACCGAGACGATGTCCAACTCGACCGCGTAGCGATCGGCGTGGCGGTTGTCCCAGCTGGCCAGATCGTTGAACCGGTTGTCGATCATCCGCAGCGCGTTTGCCAGGTTCTGCTTCCGGTGCGCGCCGCGCGCGAGGTTGGCGAAATTGGTGGTCAACCTCGTGCCGGCCTCTGGCGTGTAGCCCTCGTCAAACCGAAGGCGCTTGATCTGGAATGCGAAGGGCTCGGTCATGGCGATCCGGTCTCCTGTCAGAGGTCATGAGGCCTTCTGCCGGATATGATACATGAAGAAAAATGACTTCTTATCGAAACTGAATGACATGAAGTCATGCGATTCTGTTGACCCCGTGCCTGGACCAGGCCGTCAGATCTCGACGGTTTCCGCAAGTTGGATGAAGCTTTCGAGATAGTTTGGCAAAGTCCCGGCCCGATAGCCCAGATGGATGGACTTGGGGATCCCGGCGCCGATGCGCACGCCTGTAACGCCCTTTACCCCCTGCAGCAGCCAGTCGGGCGTGGCGCTGACCGAGCGGCCCGAGGCGACCAGCCGCAGCATCAGATCGGTGGTTTCGACCGTTCGATGGCGGCGCGGCAGGGCGTGGGCAGGCACGAGGAACTGCGTGTAGATATCCAGCCTTTCGCGCGCGACCGGGTAGGTGATCAGCGTCTCGCGGGCCATGTCGGCGGGCGCGATCTGTCGCTTCCGGGCCAGCGGGTGATCGTCGGCGACAGCCAGGACCAATTCGTAGTTGAACACCGGCCGGTATTCGAGCCCCGGACGCTCGACCGGATCGGGGGTGACCAGCAGATCGATCTCATGCCCAAGCAGGGCGGCGAGCCCCCCGAACTGGAAGGCCGAGGTGACGTCCAGATCGACATCCGGCCATGCGGCAAGAAACGGATCCACGATCCGCATCAGCCAGTTCTGGCAGGGGTGGCATTCCATGCCCACCCGGATCGCCCCGCGCCGCCCGCGGGCATAGTCCTCCAGCACTGAAGCGCCGTGTTCGAGCTGCGGCAAGACCCGTGCGGCCAGCCCCAGCAGATATTCCCCCGTCGGCGTGAGCCGCAGCTTGCGCCCCTCACGCTCCCACAGTTTGACGCCGTGCCGCTCCTCAAACCGGCGGATGGCATGGCTGACGGCCGACTGGGTCAGGTGCAGGCGATCCGCAGCGTCGGTCAGACTACCGGTCCGGTCGATTTCGCGCAGGATGGCGAGAGGCTGGATATCGATCATGAAACTTGACTCGCTTTCATTCGATCAACCTGTAGCCGAGGTCAAATGTCATGAGCAAGATCGCCACTCTCACAAGCCAAACGGGATTTCTCCCTCAGGCGAGTTTGGCTGGCGGCGAGAGTGAAGAGCGGTGATATGGAGACGGCATCCATCTTGGGGTTCTACACCAGATAGACAGCCCGAAGCCCTACTGGGGCCTTCGCGCGGCAAACGAATAGCCGATTGGCCTTCAGACGGCATGGCGGCATGTCCGCTTCTGTTGGCGAGCGGGGTGCTATGGCGCTAACGCCTGTGGCAACTGTTGGATCTCCTCCTCCTGGCCTTCGCAGTTGCAGCATTAAACAAGCACGTGCGGCAACCGTCAGGAAGGTCCGCTTGGGCGGCCATGGTAGCTCTAAATGAAGGGCAAGCTCGTGATCATCGCAAATGCTTTGTGCTAAACGCGGCGGGAATGGGAGCCCCGCCAGCCTTGGAAGATACGGTTGCTATGAGGTTGCGTAGCATTGGACACGAAGGGCTCCTTCAGGCCGTTCGCGAAGGACCGCGCAAACGGTAGTGCCCCACCGGTTGGTGTAGGAGGCCGCGCGCGGAGCCCCTGGCGTAGCGCAGCGCGCGGCCGGGTGTGACGCTGGCGGCCATCGTCGATCTTCGGGCAGGTTCGGGTTGCGAGACCTTGAACCAAGAACGGAGATGACGATGACCGACGACAGAATGACGCTGATCGAGCTGGTTGAGAAGCAGGCTGACGGCGACCTCGTCCGCGAGATGCTGGCCTTCGCGGCCGAGCGGATCATGGAAGCGGAGGTAGAAGAGCGAACCGGCGCCGCGAAGGGCGCACGTTCGCCCCTGCGGGAGGTTCAGCGGAACGGCTACCGGGACCGGGACTGGGACACCCGTGCCGGGCGGATCGCGCTGGAGATCCCGAAACTGAGAAAAGGGAGCTACCTGCCCAGCTTCCTGGAGCCGCGCCGCACAGCCGAGAAGGCGCTCGTGGCGGTGATTCAGGAGGCCTACGTCCAAGGTGTTTCCACGCGCTCCGTGGACGATCTGGTGAAGGCCATGGGCGCGGGCGGCATGTCGAAGAGCCAGGTCAGTCGCCTCTGCGTCGAAATCGACGAGCGGGTGAACGCCTTCCTCTCTCGCCCGCTGGAAGGAGCCTGGCCGTATCTCTGGCTCGACGCGACCTACGTGAAGGTGCGTGAGGGCGGACGGATCGTCAGCCGCGCTGTGATAATCGCCGTCGCGGTCAACGAGGACGGCAAGCGCGAGGTTCTCGGCGTCGCCACCGGTCCTTCCGAAGCAGAAACGTTCTGGACCGACTTCCTGCGCTCTCTCGCAGACCGTGGCCTGCGCGGTGTGAAGCTGGTCGTAGCCGATGACCACAAGGGGCTGCGGGCTGCTGCGCGGCGAGTGTTCGATGCAACGCACCAGCGCTGTCGCGTTCACTGGATGCGCAACGCGCTCGCCCATGCTCCGACCAAGCAGCGCACGGCTGTGGCAGCCATGCTGAAGACGATCTTCGCCCAGGAAAACAAGGCGGATGCCGAAGCCCAATGGGAGGTCGTCGCGGACGCACTGCGCGAGAAGCAGGCGAGGCTCGGCACCCTCATGGACGTCTCGCGCGACGACGTGCTCGCCTACATGGATTTTCCCCGCGAGCACTGGGCTCAGATCGCGTCGACAAATCCACTGGAGCGGGTGAACCGGGAGATCAAGCGCAGGTCTGACGTCATCGGCATCTTCCCGAACGACGAGGCAATCATCCGGCTCGTCGGCGCGCTGATGCTTGAAACCAATGACGAATGGACGGTTGCGCGGAGATATATGTCTCTTGAAAGCCTCGCGCGCGTCACCGACAATCCCGACATCAGGCTGTCCGCCGTGGCGACCTGATCAGCTTTGGACCTCTCCGAAGGTCGGCGCTCTTACACCATCCCCCGGGGCACTACCGCGCAAACGGCTGTTTCGACGCTGCTGCTGTTCACTGAACCGCCTATGACAGGCTGCTGCACTTGATCTTGAAAAACTACACCCGCAGACCGGACATAAACTCCCTGCCAGAACCCATGCGCCAAAAACGGTGGTAAGCGCCGGTGACAAAAACGTACGGGTTTGGGCCCATACTGCGCTGCGGAGAACGTCCGGAAGGAGCCCTTTTTGACGAATGCTGCCGAGCGACTGGACGGCCGCTTCGGCGGACCCGCAGCTTAGCGAGGTGTTCTCCGTTCGGGTCTAGACATACTCCGTAATGCGTTTCAACAAGGCGACACCGGCACCTGATAGAACGCCGCAAGAAGACGTAAGCTCTTGACGACGCCCGGTGTCGAGCGGGTGGGGTCCTGTTATGTGACCGTAAGCTGCCCCATCATGCCCGCATCCTCGTGTTCGAGGATGTGGCAGTGATACATGAATGGTGTCTCTTCCGAAGCCAGCTTGTCGAACCTCAGCAGGATTCCGGTCGGACCCTGCACACGGACAACATCTTTCCAACCGATCTGCGCCGAGTCGACCGGCCGTCCGTTCTGACTCACGCCTCACGATAATTGTCACACGCCTCAACGCCCTCTGCGACCACGTCGAGAAGTGCGTCCACATCGCTCAGAAGAACCGTGATGCGCGGGCTGCTGATACGGTAGCGGATGAAACGCCCATCGCGATCGCTGGCGACAAGCCCGCACTCCAGCAGGCACCTCAGATGGTTGGAGACGTTGGGTTGCGAAAGTTCCGTCCGCTCGACGAGCTCGTGAACGGCCAATGGCTCGTTGCAAAGTGCACCGAGGATGGCCAGGCGGCTCGGGTCCGCGAAGCCGCGGAACAGCTTCGCCCGTCGCTCGATGGTTGCGCTCTTGCGGTCATCGACCAATTGCGCCATATCACTCCTCGCTGATATGTTGTTCTTCGATTCATCCTAGCAGGAATAGCGCGACCATGGCCAACACCGAAAATGCCGGATCGACGGCAGATGTCCCGCCCGTCCGTTACCGGGTTTCCGGTATGGATTGCGCCAAGGATGCCGCGCAGATCGAGCGGGCGGCACAGGCAGCCGGGGTCGCGCCCGGCGATGTGAAAGTGTCGGCCGCGACGCACATCATGACACTGACTGCACCCGAAGTGCGCCTGCCGGACATCGAAAAGGCAGTCGCGGTGACAGGCTATGGCTTCGACCGGATCGAGGGCGATGAAGACATTCCGCCGAATCCTGCCCATCAGGACCCGGCCTACCGCCGTGCCCTCTGGATCGTCGTGATCCTGAACGTGGGATACGGGGTCCTCGAAATGATCGGCGGTTTCATTTCCGGATCGCAGGCCGTGAAGGCCGATGCGCTCGATTTCATCGGCGATGGCGCGATCACCTTCCTCGGCGTGCTGGCCATCGGCTGGAGCCTCGCTTGGCGGGCACGGTCGGCTCTGATCCAGGGCATCTTCCTCGGGCTCCTCGGTCTTGGCGTCCTCGGCACGACCATCGTCCGGGTCTTCGAACAGACGACGCCGGATGCAGGTCTCATGGGCCTGCTCGGTATGATCGCCCTTGTCGTGAACGTCGTCTCCGTTCTGCCGCTGCTGCGATTCCGCAAGGGCGACGCGAACATGCGGGCTGTCTGGCTGTTCTCGCGCAACGACGCTATCGGCAATGCGGCGGTCGTCATCGCCGCCGGTCTCGTGGCGTGGCTGGGCAGCGCGTGGCCCGACCTTATCGTCGCCTTCGGTATCGCCGGACTGTTCCTGCACTCCGCTTGGGCCATCATCCGCGACGCGCGGGGCGATCTGAAGGCGACGGCATGAACGGTCGCGTTCTCGGTGGGCTCTGCGCAATCGCAGCGCTCGGTCTCGATCAGGGCACCAAGGCGCTCGCCCTGACCACACCGGCGCTCGAGAGCGGGGTCGAGGTTTTACCCTTTCTTAACCTCGTGCGGGTTCTGAACGATGGGGTCAGCTTCGGTATGCTCGGCGGGTTCGTACCGTGGTGGGGTCTCATCGCGCTTGCTGGCGTGATCGTGGCATGGCTATTGATCTGGTTATGGCGCGCGCCGGACAGGCTGACAGCTGCCGCTCTCGGTCTGATCATCGGCGGCGCACTCGGCAATATTCTTGACCGCGTACGCTATCAGGCCGTTCCTGACTTTCTCGACTTCCATTACGGATCATACCACTGGCCGTCCTTCAATCTCGCGGACGTAACGATTTTCTGCGGCGCAGCCCTGCTGTTCTGGGACAGCTTCCGCTCTGCGAAGGACAAGCCTGGTCAGAGTGAACGCAAGGAAAACACAACGGGGGTGTAACCCATGTTCGGCATACCATCTGCGAAAGGCTTTGACAGCACACTCGCCCTGCTGCGCAACCCATATGGGTTCATCTCGGAGACCTGCCGCGCACTCGACACAGACCTGTTCGAAACCCGCATCCTCCTTCAAGAGACGATCTGCATGACCGGCGCGGCGGCAGCGGAAGTTTTCTATTCCGAGGATAAACTGATCCGCGCGGGCTCGATGCCGGGCCGCATACAGAAGACCCTGCTGGGCGAAGGCGGCGTTCAGGGATTGGACGGCGCTGCCCACCAGCACCGCAAGAAGATGTTCATGTCACTCATGGGGACCGAGCGGATCGCCGCGCTTCAGGGCACGTCGCTTCACATGTTGGACAAATATGCGCCGGACTGGGAGGCGAGGAACGAGGTCGTCCTCTATGACGAAGTGCGCGAAATGCTCACAAGAGCTGTCTGCGCCTGGGCCAGGGTGCCGCTTGATGAAGCTGAGGTGGCGACCCGAAGGGCGCAGCTTACAGCGCTTTTTCAGGACGCCGGGGCCCTTGGCCCCAAACACTGGCGCGCGCGTCTGGCGCGCCACCGCCTGGAAAAATGGGCAGCACGGATAATCCAACAGGTCCGCGATGGTGAGCTTCAGCCGACGCAGGAAAGTGCCCTTCATATCATCGCGACATGGCGCGATCTCGATGGGGAGTTGTTGACCCCCAGGGTGGCCGCCGTAGAGCTGTTGAATGTCCTGCGCCCGACCGTCGCGGTATCCGTGTTCATAGTTCAGGCGGCGCATGCTTTACATCGGCATCCCGAGTGGCGGCAAAAGCTGAAGGACGACGAGGGACAGCTCGAACCTTTCGTGCAAGAGGTCCGCCGTCTGTATCCGTTCTTTCCCGCGGTTGCGGCACGGGTGAAGAGCGATTTCGAGTGGCGCGGATATCGCTTTCCCAAAGGGTACAGGGTTCTGCTCGACCTCTACGGCACGAATACCGACGCTCGTTCGTGGGACGCGCCGCAAGAGTTCCGGCCCGAGCGGTTTCACGATCGGGAGGTCACTCCCTACGAGTTCATTCCGCAGGGCGGTGGCGATCACCACAGGAACCACCGTTGTCCGGGCGAGTGGATCGCGATCAGCCAGATGAAGGCGTTTTGCAGTTTCTTCGTGAACGCCATCGACTACGAAGTGCCGGATCAGGATCTGGATCTGGAAACCGGAGAACTGCCGCCCATGCCCAAATCTCGGTTCATCATGCGTAACGTCAGGCCTCGGCAGTAGCTTCGCCCTCGTCCGGATCGACCGACCGCGCATCCTTCGTGGCCTCGAACGCCTCCCATGCAACGTAGGGCACGATCAGAAGCGCCGCCACCGGGTCGGCCCACCACCAGCCCATCCATTGCGTCAGACCGATCCCGGCCAACACCACGATCGTCTGATACTGGCAGATCATGGTGTCCTTGGCATCGTACTTCAGGGCGGGCGCATCGAGCCGCTTGCCGTAGCGATACTTGCCCCAGGCGAGGAACGGGTTGGCCACGAGCGAAGCACCCAGAATCGCGATACCCCACCAGTTGAAGCCCGGCGCCTTCTGCGAAATGAAGGCGGAGACCGCCTCGTAGAGGATCGCCGCGACGACGATCCAGAAGGCACAGGCAACCACGTAGAGCGCGACCTTCTTGCGGTGCAGGACCGTGCGCTTGTCGGCACCGTCCACCTCACTCTTCAAGCGCCAGATCAGAGTCGCAGCCGAGGTGGCCTCGACCGTACTGTCGAGGCCCCAACTCACCAGCGCTGCGCTGCCGGTCAGAAGTCCCACGGTGACGGATACGACGACCTCGATGATGTTGTAGACGAGGCTGGCGATCTCGACCCGGATGCCGCGCGTCAGATTGGCCTGCCGGTTATCTTGATGACTGCTCATAACACCTCATCACCGCAAAATTTTCGGCGAAAGTTCGAGGCGAGAATTGGCTACCTTGCCATCAGTTGCGCCACGGATCGAAAGCCGAGATTGTCCTGTTTCCAAGCTTCCTCAGTAGAGGCGAGCTTGTCCCTCATACATGAAAACCAAGGGCTTCGGACCTGTCGCGTAACCGGTGTTGAGCCGCTCCATGCGGAAGCCGCTTGTCTCGATCAAGTCGGCCGTCGGGCGGTCAAGATGGCAGTTCCCGGCGCAGTGTTTCCAGACAGGCGTCAGCCAGCGTTGCCAGCGCCGGATACGGGGTCCGGGCGCCAGGCCATGCTCGACGAAGCGGAAGACGCCATCCGGCTTGAGAACGCGCCGGATCTCGGCGAGAGCCTTCTCCGGTTCCGAAACGCTGCAGAGTGTCCAGGTGGCGACGACGCAATCGACGCTGCGATCTTCGAGCGGCAATGCTTCGGCCACGCCCTCGATCATCTCGGCCGCGGGCATCAGTCCATGGGAGGTTTGCGCGGCCCGAGAGAGGAGTTCGGGCGACGGATCAATACCGATGATCTGGCGCACGGCCTCGGGGTAGAGCGCAATGTTCAGGCCCGAGCCGATTCCGATCTCCAGCACACGCCCATGCAGCCCGGAGATGGCGCGGCGCCGGTAGGGAAGAAGTTGATCCTGGCCCATCGCCAGATGCGTCAGCCGAGGGAGGATATGTTTCTCGTACAGTCGCATCTGTTCACCCGATCCGCGCAAGGACAGGGAAGGTGTCCAGCAGCCAGTAGGCCAGTGCGCTCAACCGCCCGGTCATCATCGCCAGGCCCATCAGGATCATGACGCCGCCCGCAGCCTGATGCAGGCGGCGACCCCAACGACCGATGCCGCGCAGCCTGCCGGCAATACTGTCGGTGAACCCCGCGACGACCAGAAACGGGATCCCAAGGCCGGCCGAGTAGACGGCAAGCAATGCGACGCCCTCGCCAATCGTCGCGCTTGTCGCGCTGGCGGTTAGGATGGCACCGAGGATCGGCCCGATGCACGGTGTCCAGCCGAAACCGAAGGCGAGTCCGAGCACGTAGGAGGCGACCGGTTGCCCGCCCGGCAGGTCGAGATGGAAACGCAGGTCGCGCTCCATGGCCGACAGGCGCGCTGCCCCGATCATGAACAGACCGAACAGGATCACGATCGCGCCGCCGACGAGGTTGAGTTCGTAGCGCCACTGCAGCAGCGTCTGACCGAGCGCGGTGGCAGAGGCCCCAAGCGCGATGAATATCGTGGAGAAGCCAAGGACGAAACAGAAGCTGAGCCAGACGGCCCGCCCCTTCGAAGGAACTGCACTGCCGGTGACCGTACGTCCGGCAACGTAGGATACGTAGCCGGGCACGAGCGGCAGCACGCAGGGCGACAGAAAGGAAACGGCACCGGCCAGCAATGCCGCCATTAGTCCAAGAACGGAAAGTTCAATCAAATCCACATCTCCAAACTGATCGGTAGACCGCCACCACGTGTGCGCACGGAGCGGAACGGCTGGCGCGGTCGTCGTGCTTTTCCATGTCCTATTGCTTACGTTCGTCAATAAGAGCGCTTATCTGCGCAACGGCTTCGGGGCTGTTCCATTCGGCCGGGCCTGCGAGGCGCCCCCGCTCGCGCCCAATGCGGTCGATCAGAATCGTTGTCGGCAGACCCACCACGGCCAAGGCCAGCATCGCGCGCGTATCCTCCGCGATATAGAGATCGAGGTTGCGAATGCCGGTCTCTCGGTAGAAGCGGCGCACAGGTTCGAGACCGGCCCGATCGATCGACAGCGGCAGAACATGAAAATCCGATCCGCCGAGGCGCGCTTGCAGCGCGTCGAGCGTCGGCATCTCCTCGCGACAAGGCGGGCACCAAGTCGCCCAAATGTTCAGAAGCACGACACGTCCCTCGAAGTCCGCCAGCGTCAGATCCCGTCCATCTCCATCCACGAAAGGCGGCGACAGGAGATCACGCGGAGTCCCGTGATTAGGGATCGGTGGTCGGGCGGAGGCAGGGCTTGCCGCAAGCGCCAAGACTCCGGCAAGGACGTCACGTCGCCTCACGGGTCGCTCTCAGCCTGCAACCGGCGCACGACCGGCAGAATGTCCTCCTCAAGCGAGGCCTGATCAAAGGGGCCGACATGCTTGTATGCAATGCGCCCCTCGGCGTCGATTATGTATGTTTCCGGCACTCCATAGACGCCCCAGTCTATCGCAACGCGGCCTGATCGGTCCGCGCCGATGCGGGTGAAGGGATCGCCGAGCTCTTCGAGGAAACCCAGCGCCTCCTCGGCATTGTCCTTGTAGTTGATACCGTAGATCGGAACGGTGCCCGCTTCGGCAAGATCGACGAGAAGCGGGTTCTCCGTGCGGCAGGGGACGCACCACGACGCCCAGACGTTGACGAGAGAAACCTGGTCTAGCAGGTTCGCCGAGGCTAGGCCGTCCTGCCGCCCTTCGATGGGCGGGAGCGCGAATTCCGGGATTGGTCTTCCGATCAGCGTCGAGGGCAACCGGTCGTCGTTGTTCCAGAGGCCCCAGTAGAAGACTACGCCCAGCAACCCAAACAGAAGAATAGGCAAAATCATGAGCGGCCGTCCGCTCCGGCGCCGCTGTTCTTGGTTATCCTTCGAACTCATAGCCTGCCATCAATGCTTGGAAGGAATAAGGTATCAGCAACCGCTGATATGAAGCAAACCGTCGCCGATCACAATGCCGAACGATGGGGGAGGCTTGGCCGCGGCTTCGCAGACCCGAGCCATACTTACTGTCTAGATTCTTAAGAAATCAGCGAAAGGTCGGTATCTGAAGAGGCCGTTGAATTCAGACCTCTGAACGGCCCCTTCGTCCGCACACCGGACATAAACCTCCTGCCAGAAGGTGTGCGTCAAAAACGGTCGTTTCGTCCGGTGACAAAAACGTCGGCCTTTTGTCCAGTAGTTGCTGTAGTGGCTCCGACTACAATCCGATGACCCGAGTGGTCTTCCTGCGAACCATCAGCAGCGCGCAGAACAGCAACAAGATGACAACAGAGGCCAACGTAAGGCTCGCGGAAACGCCATCCAGGTAGGCCGTTCGTCCGGCATCCGCAACCTGCTCGGTCAAGTCGGGGGACAGGTCTTGGGCGGATGCGATCGCCTGCTCCAGGCTCGCCCAGGACTCCGGCGGTAAATCAGCCTCGGCTGGCGGAGAGAAGCTGCGCGCGTAGACGCTGCCCAGCACGCTACCCAGTATGGCGACCCCCATGGTGCCACCCAGCTCGTATGAAATCGATTCAATCGAACCGGCCATACCGGCCTGCTCTTCGGGAGCGCTGATCATGATCGCGGTCGAAGCCACGGCCATGGCTCCACCAGCTCCAAAGCCGATGAGGGCGAGAACCGTCAACTCAAGCCCTATCGGGGCCAGGTGGCCGGTGAACCTATAGGCGACGAAGCCGATGGCAGTCGCCGCCACAGTGAGGGACATCATCCGACCGATCCCGACACCCAGCATGTAGCGCCCTGCAACCAATCCGCTGACGAACGAGGCGATGGCAAGGGGAAGAGCGAACAGCCCGGCAGCGAGCGGCGACAAGCCGCGAACCAGTTGAAGTTCTTGACTTATAACATATTGCAGGCCCATCACGCCGAAGGTTGCGACAAAGGCAATGCCGACCCCGGCGGAGAACCGCGGGTTGCGGAAAAGTCCAAAGTCGACCAGAGGCGACGGTTGCAGGCTCTGCCGACGCAGAAACAGCCAGCCGAACACAAGCCCGGCACCGAGGGCTATCGCAACTTCAATCCAGTGAGTGTCCACCTTCAAGACGCCCTTGAGCGCGTAAAGCAGGCCGATCAGGGACACCGTCAGAAACGCCGAGGTCACGAAGTCCCAGTGCTGGGCCGCGTTGCCGGGCAGATGCGGAATGAAGCGAAGCGTCAGCATGAACGTGACGATCACGAGGGGGACGTTGATGAGAAACACCGAGCCCCACCAGAACTGGGAGAGAAGCAGGCCTCCGAGGATGGGACCCAAGGCCGCAGAGCCGGACCATACCCCGCCCCAGATACCGATGGCTGTGGCCCGTTCCTGATCCTCAAGAAACACCAGTCGGACAATCGAGATCGTCGCAGGCAACATCATCGCTGCGCCGATTGCGAGCACCCCCCTCGCGACGATGAGAACGCCGGGATTCGGGGAAAACGCGGCTACGAGAGATGAGAGCCCAAAGACTGACATGCCGACAAGCAAGATCGTGCGATGGCCGATCTTGTCCGCCAGAGCACCGAAGCCGGGAAGCAGGCCCGCCATGACGAGGCTGTATGCGTTGACCATCCAGAGCTTGTCCGCATTGGTCGCGCCCAGCTCCTGTGTCAGTCGCGGCAAGGCGACGTTCAGCACCGTCATGTCGATGCCGATCGGCAAGAGGGCGCATGAAATGATCGCGAGCACCAGCCACGGGTTATCCGAGGCTCCGGCCTTGGGTGAACTCATGGGTAGGTCATCCTCAGGAGAAGGCTGTTGAGGGCGTTGTCCGGGGTGTGCGTTCCGGCAAGCTGGGCCAGCCAGATGCCATCGGCAGCCATGCGCACGGCCTGGAGCTCAGGGGTGCATTCCCGCTCCAGGACAGACGCGAACTGGCGGCCGAACCACTCGTGCCAAACAGAGCGAAGCGCGTCGTCAGCGATCATGGAGACCCAGACCGAGAGCCAACGGCTTTCCTGGGCATCGCTTTCCGTGACCAGATTCAGATAGGCTCGGGTGAAGCGGCCGTGCCCAACAGGGTCTCGTGACATGCCTTCTGCAAGCTCTTGCTCGAACTCCGACAGCATGTCGCTGAAGACTGCATCAACTAGGTCTTGCTTGTTCGTAAAGTGATGGAAAAAGGCACCCTTAGTCACGCCCGCCGCAGCTGAGAGTTGCTGGATGCTGACTGCGGTCAACCCCTTTTCAGATGCGAGGCGGCACGCGTTATCGACCAGCATCTGGCGGACGCGTTCCGGGTTCTTTTCTCGGCGATGAGCTTCTGACATATATAATACCTACCGGTATGTATCTTTATTGTCAATCTTGTATCGAGATAAGCAGGCAAGACAACAACGGTCGATTCCGCCGGTGACAGAAACGGTTGAGTTTTGGCACATCCTGCGTCGCAGAGAAGGTCCGGAAGGAGCCCTCTTTGACAAATGCTGCGCTCGCGATGAATGGCTAATTTTGGAGAGCGACTGGTACTGTTCTAGCCGCGGTGAGCCATAACCCGATTGATCACCTCAATTGCGATCTCGCCAATTCTGTCGGCTCCCGCTTGGCTCGGATCGTAAGACGCCACGGTCAAACCAAGCGCCCCAGACCGAGCCAGGATTTTGTCGAGGCACGCCAAAAGGTCCTTCTCCGTAAGTCCGCCAGGCTCGGCATATTGGTTTGCCATCCCCTCTGATGGATCAATACAATCCATGTCCAGATGAATCAGCACCTTGTCCACACGTGTCGGTAGCAGCCGATCGAGTGCGTCGGCGAAAGGTTCTGATCTGTTTGCACCGCCCTCAACCATAGACACGCCAGTTGCTGAAAGGCGTTCCAGAAGGCCAGGTTCCAGATGGCGTGATCCACAGTAGATCAGACGATGCGGGTCCAAGGGGGTGAACCCCGGAACCGTCTTTGCAAGACGCTGCCAACACTGCCCCGTGAGAGTTGCAGCGCCCATGCTGTCGAAGTAGCCATGGTCAATGTCGTCTGGCGTATAGAAATCGGTGTGACCGTCGAACCAGATCAACGGCACATCGGGACTTCCGAGACCGGCATATGTACCAACCTCGGCGTTGCAGTTTCCGGAGAGGACGAGTGGGAAATGACCGGCGGCTACGGCTCTAGAGACAGCGTCTGCCACCCGTCGTTTGACCTCGAATGCCCGACCCACCTCGCCCTCGCATTCAGGTATGTCACCGAGATCAGAAACATGGGTTTCAACGCAGGAGTGCTTTAGGGCTTCTTTCAGACCCATCTCCATCAGGCGGATCGGCCCCGCTCCAACCCGATCCTCCCGTAAGCCACCGTGGTACGGCGCAAGTATGATTTCGACTGATTTCACGCCGCGACGATGACATCTGTCTATTCAATGATCAATTGCCAGAGCCGCCGTTCGCGCAACGGCAGCGAAAGCCCGGATTGTCCCGCACACCGGACATAAACCCCGTGACAGAACTTATGCGCCTAAATGCGCCTAAAACGGTGGTTATCGCCGATGACAGAAACGGCTGAGTTTTGGCACATTTTGCGTTGCGGAAAAGGTCCGGATCGAGCCCTTTTGGCTAATGCCGCACGTCCAAGGAAGGTCTGCTTCAAGACATCAGGCTAAGTTGCCGAGCCGACTTCGCTTTGATCTTATCGGGGCATGATGAACATAGCGATTCTGTCAGCCGCGGTCCTTGTCGGCGCCCTGTTGATTTGGCCCCGCCTCTCCAACGCGCCGGTTTGGAGAGCGACGATTACGCCTCTGGCCTCAATCATCGGGAGCGGGTTTCTTGTTCTAGGGCCGATCCTTGATGTCAGCTACGGCGGATATGCGCCGCTGGTCATGCTTGGCTTGTGTGCGATCGCTTATTCGTTCGGAGCCGCTATCAGGTTCAACATTGGGGACATCGATGCACGCCCTGCGCCGTCTCGTCTGCTCTTAGGGCTTGAACGGGCGTCTTCCGTTGTTCTGGCCTTCGCTTTCATCGTTTCCGTGGCCTATTATCTCAATCTCTTCGGCGCGTTTGGCGTGAGCCTGACAACGCTGGACGACGCATACTACGCCAACTTGCTGACCACCGCCGTTTTCCTGCTGATCCTATTCACGGGGATGACGCGCGGGTTTAGCGCGCTCGAACGTATGGAACAGGTCTCGGTCGGACTGAAGCTATCCATCATCGCGGGGCTGTTGCTTGGGCTCGCAGTGCATTTCGGGCAGGTCACGGGCCAAGGCGCACTAAAGTTCGATCCGCCGCAGGTCACCGGGTGGGCAGGAGTGACACTAATGGCCGGTCTGATCGTGACGGTTCAGGGTTTCGAGACTTCACGGTATCTTAGGCAAGCCTATGACGCGCCCTTGCGGATCAAGTCCATGCGGCTCGCTCAGTGGATATCCACCGCAATTTACTGCCTCTATATCGGATTGCTGACCTACGCTTTTGATGCCGATCCACTGTCTTTGGACGAAACAGCAATCATTGAATTGATGCAGGTTGTTGCCCCGATCCTGCCTCTGCTTTTGGTCGTTGCAGCCCTTAGCGCCCAATTCAGCGCCGCAATCGCGGACACAAACGGCTCGGGCGGCTTGATAGCCGAGACGACCAGAGGCGTCGTCACGGAAAAGTCGGCCTATGTGCTGTTGGTTGGCATCGGGATTCTGCTGACGTGGATGGCCAACATCTTCGAAATCATCAGCTATGCTTCGCGAGCCTTTGCCCTCTATTACGCCCTTCAATCGGGCATAGCCGCGATCCGGGCATCGCAACGCCTGCATTCATGGCAAACAGTGGGCTTCGCAATCCTGGCGCTTCTTGGTGCCGCAGTCGCTGTGTTCGGAACGCCCGTCGAATGAAAAGCAGACATCCTTTGTCTTTGCGTTGACGGCAGCAAAGTCCCGCACATCGGACACAACCCCCCTGACAGAACCCATACGGCAAAAACGGTCGTTTCTGTCCCTTCCTAGACACACATGGCGGACCAACGAGTTACGCGGGACTAAAACTCCGGACAAAACCGTTGCCGTTTTGGGAGGTTTTTGTCATGATTCAGGCATGATTTTAGGTTACGCCCGTGTCTCAACCGAAGACCAGAAGCTCGACGCCCAGACCGACGCCCTGACGGCGGCCGGCGCGGAGCGCATCTTCACCGAGCGCAGCAGCGGGTCTGTCCGCAACCGCCCCGAGCTGGACCGCCTGCTCGACCAGCTGCGCGCCGGTGATGTCATCGTGGTGACGAAATATGACCGCTTGGCGCGGTCGCTTCGTAACCTGCTGGAAATCGTGGAAGCCATTGCCGAACGCGGGGCCGGTTTCCGGTCGCTGGCCGAGGACATCGACACGACGACACCGGCCGGCTGGCTCATCTTCCACGTCTTCGCCTCCATCGCTCAGTTTGAGCGTGAGCGTATCTCAGAACGCACCCGCGAGGGGCTAGCAGCGGCGAAGAAGCGCGGCCGCACTGGTGGCAGGCCCCCTGCCCTCACCGAAGATCAGAAGATTGAGGTGCGTCGTATGCGCGACGTGGAACGCCGGCCCTTGCCCGACATTGCTGCCCTGTTCCGCGTGAGCACCAAGACCGTGCGGCGGGCTTAGACCCGCTGTGTCAGGGGGCTTCAGGCATTGGATAGATGGATTGAAGGATAAAATAGTTAAAAGTAACTTTAGAGTTAGAGATATAATTAAGGTTGACTTTATCTTTAAATTCCTCTTACATGGTCCGCAGGTATGTCATTACCTTCGCAAACCCGATGGGCGGTTCGGGGAAAACGACGTCCGGCATGCTTCTGGCTGAGCAAATCGCTCTTTCGGGCGGACGGGTTTCTATTCTCGACCTAGACCCGAACGCCAACATCCTTGCGTGGTCAGAAAGCAGGAAAGCGGACGGGCGCGACGTGCCCTTTTCGGTTTATGCGCGCCCTCAGGCCGAGGACACCGTTGAGCTGATCGATCAGCTTTCTGGTGAGACGGATTACCTGATCATCGACTTGGAAGGGTCGAAGGATCAGATCGTCACCTTCGCGCTTTCTAGGACAGACCTTTGCATCATTCCGCTCGATGGCTCGCCCATGGAGGCGAGGCAGGCGGCGGCGGCGGCCGTCCGGCTCGTACAAACCACATCGAGCATGATCCGTGCGCCCATTGCATACTCGCTACTGTTCACGAGGACCAACGCGGCCTTCCAGACCACGGATGAGCGCGACGTGCGGCAGGAGATGGAGATCAACAACATCCCGACGCTGCCGACCCGCATTGCAAAACGCGCACCCTATACCCGCATTTTCCGTGATGGCGTGCTTCTTTCGGAGTTGCCGGGCATCGTCACGGACGAACACGAAGGCAAGACAGCCTCTGTTACGGACAAGGCCATGAAACAGGTGGTCGCGGCTATCGAGAACGCCCGTGATTACGCTCAGGCTGTCATTCATGCACTCACGAAAGAGAGGGCTGCATGAGCAAGTATGGATTTGGTGGCGGGATTGAGCTCCCAAAGGCCGCCCGAAACGCGCGATGAGCCTTGCCAGAAAGCGCTTTGCCGCCTTGGCATTCCTGCGGGTTTGCACGAGGATGTCGAGCGTGTCGCCATTGGCGTCAACCGCCCGCCAGAGCCAGTGCTTCCTGCCACGAATTGGAATGACGACCTCGTCCAGATGCCACTTGTCCGACGGCGCGGGCCTGTCACGCCGGATACAATTGGCGAAATGCGCGCCAAACCGGTTGACCCACAGCCGGACGGTTTTGCGGCTGACGATCACGCCGCGCTCTGCCAGAAGGTCCTCGACGTCGGCCGAGCTCAGAGCGAAGCGATGATAGGCCCAGACGGCATAAGCGATGATCTCGCGGGGAAAGCGGAAGCCCTTAAGGCGCGCCAGGGATGATGGCATTTTCATTCGAAATCCTGTAGCAGGGGCTTCACGACACAACAACTTGGCAATGCCTCTCATAGAGTTCAGCCTGCTTGAGCCGGAATTTTTCGATCGTCCACTTGGCGATTTCGACGAGGCTCGCCTCAGCGCGGCGCGTCAGCCGAAGAGATCGGTTCATGAAGTTGCGCGCGCTTGTCGAAAGGCCCGCCGGATTACGTCTTCTCCGCTGCCTTCGGCGAATTCACCCGCCTTTGCTTGCGTCAATCCCTCGAATAAGCCCTGCCGGATACCGGCGAGCAGCGCTTCTTACTGCTCCAGCAGACGAAGCCCCGCGCGCATCGCTTCGCTGACGTTCTGGTAACGCCCAGACGCCACCAATGCCTGCACCAGCTAGTCCTGGGTTTCGGTCAGAACAACATTGCGCGTAACCATCTATCGGCTCTCCTTTGCTGGCAATGTATGCCAATGATCCCTGTTGAGCAACAACTCATGCGGCTTGGCCACTGAGCCTGCCATAGAAGCTGCGTTCGAGGTGCAGCTCCCCTGCCCCGGCCTTTTCGACCATGCCACGCAGATAGCCGCCCGGCGAGGAAACTTCGCCGGCGCAATGCTTCTCGAAGACAAGCGCGAGCGCCGCTGTCGCCACCTGTTTGCCCAAACGGTCCTGCGCCACGTTCCAGGCATGTTCAGAAATGCCGATCATCGGCCTGAGTTGACCAGCGACTCGGTGCAGATCGCCCCAATCCTTCAGGAACCCGCCCAAATTGCGCGCCCAGGATGCGAATTCCGGGCAGGCCTGTATCACAGTCGGAAGATCCAGCGCGGCGCGCTTCTTGCGCACCTCGGCAACCCACTCTTCCAGCTCCCTGTCAACCTGATCCTCGGTCTGAGCATTGGGCACCACGGCCGCGACTTCCTCTTTTTCCGAGGAATTACGAGTTACAGGATTAAGTTGGTTTGTAATTAGTATATGAGGGTCAAAAATGGCCTCCCTGGGGTTCATTTCTTGAATTTTCTTAGAACCTTGTTCCTTGGTTTCAGGGGTGTTTTCCACAGGCTGAACGACCTCGGTTGCCTTGAGATAGGCCGCTTCGACGCGCTCCTGAAGCCCCTTGAACCAGATTAGCAGCCGCTCAAGCTGTTCTGAAGCTTCATGGCGGCGAGGAAGCCGGTTCAGAAGCTCCTCGAAGAGACCTATGAATTGCGTCCAGGGTCCTCGCAGCGCGCTGCTGACGGCCGCTTCAATCCGAGCGCGGATCATACGGCGTGCAACCGTGATCTGGCGCTTCAGGCGCTGACAGAGCTCGCGCTCGGCTTGCAATTCGGCATGAAGCTCCTCGAACTCCTCGACGCGCGCCGACAGCGGCGACAGATCGAAGCCATAGGCCTCGACGATGCGCCCCTCGGCGTCCCTGCGGCCCCACCGCTTGCCGTTCGGGCTGTCCTGGAAGGAAATCACGCCGATCTCGGCCAGCCGCCGTGCATGGCGCTTGAGCGTAGAGAGCGAGAAACCCGTCTGCTCCATCAGATAGGCATTCGATGCCCAGACGATCGGACGCTGCCCCCCCTCCCAATCCAGGGCCTGTGTAAAGGCCCCGAGCGTATCGAGGAGCATCATATCTCCTGCCTTGAGGCCAATGTAGGCCCCCACCCGCTTCACAGCCACGAAGGCCCGCGCTTTGGGTACAGCTACCTGTTCACCGGCTTGGGCAAGTTGCTCTGCAATGCCAAGACCCGGTGTCGGCTTGCGCCAACCTGTATGTTTCATGCCTGTTTCTCACCTCCAGTTGTGTGGAGGCAAAAGAAAGCCGTTCGCTCAGAAGCGTTCTTGTTGACAGTGATTCGAGAGAGACTTATCTTCAAGGCGACCAAACCAATAAGATCAGCTCTCAGGCCCTCAGCTTGGGGGCTTTTCTTTTGCCTTTAGATCACATTCTTCCTTCTTGCTCGTGGCCTCAATGTATGGAGATGCACCGGTATTCAGGCTCTAGCCCGTCGGTGGAACCTCCTTATTCTTTGCCAAGAAGTCCGCGATCAGATCGCTCAACTCCTCAAGCTTCTCTTGGCTCAGCGGTACGCTTGCTGCTTTGATCGAGAGATTGCCGTTCGCTGACGTGAGCGAGAGATTACGACCCCCTACCTTGCGCTTGGCGGTGATCTTCTGAGCGGACTTTCTGACTTTCTTCTTCGGCTTGCCCTCAAGGCTGGCCAGCGCTTTTTGCAGATCCTGGAAGCTCATGTCGTAAGCGTTCTTGAACGCGTTCAAGATTTGATCTCGAGCCCCGAAAACTGCGCGAGCGCGCGACACGATACTCTCGTGGACTCCAATACGTGCTGCAAACGCTACCGCAGTCGTCTTCTCGCCAGACTCACGAAGCGTCTCGTACATCTCTCCGATAGCCAGTAGGCGCTCGAATGCGCCAAGGTTCTCCCTTTCCTCGTTTTCCCGGAAACGGAGGAACAGCATCTCGAACTGCGCGTTCTCCGCGCCTCGCTTCTCTGGGGACGCCAAGATTGCTCGAAGCTTAAGCCCCAAGGTTTTCGCTGCAGCATGACGACGTCTGCCGGTCAGCATGATAAAGCGAGCATCCGCGACATCTGTTGGGCTCAACGGGTCGGGCTTCCATTTCGGATCCTCTGGCCAAACAAGGATGGGCGTGTCTTGGCCGTTGGTTTCGATGCTCTTAACAAGCGTTTGAAAGGCCTCTTGTGCCAGCCAGTCATCACGACGATCTGAACCTAACGGATCCTGCACTTGTTCCGGTGAAATCTGAAGTTCGTGACGGCCGTTCAGAATGTCATCGACGAGCTGCGTACGTCCCTGCTCTATCGCTGCCTGCGATTGGGCAAGTGCGCCGGCCTTCCATGCACTACCCGCTCCCTTGAAAGGTGCAGTAGTAGAAGACGGTGCAGTGTCGACTTTTGCCTCGTCGCCATTGCCACTCGGCTCAGCTGATTGGTTCAACGCTTTCGAAACCAGCGACCTCGGGATAGTTCGCTTCATGCTGCGGTCTCCCCGTCATCGTCATCATAGAACGTGTCCATCCAAGCATTCGCATAACCACGTTCGAGGCCTGGCCACAGACGGCTGACGATTGCATCGTTCACCGCGTCTGCGTTCTCAATAAATCTGTTGATACCTTTTCGCTTGCCAGGCGTGTCAGGCTCGTATTCGTAGACCGACTGATAAACGTCTGAAGCGTTCGAAATCGCGTCTGACCGAAGATAGAATACGGGCAAGATCTCCGTGGGGCAGTGCTCGAGAAGATTGCCGATGTGGTTGAGATCCTGACCGTTGGAACGCTGCACAATGGCTGGCAAAAGCATGTTGGCACCCGAGCCAATATCGATACGCTCATGTGCTAAGATGTGCTGCAGCATACTTAGCAGGCCGGTGACAAAGGTCGACAGAGTTGCGATGTCGAACCCCTTCATGGTCTGAGGAATGACGAGGGATGAAGAGGCTATCACATTGTTGAGCTGGAAAAGCGTCAGCGCCGGTTGATAATCAATAATGATGCAATCCAGCGTTTCGTTCAGCGCATGCTCAAGTCGGACAGGATCGACCTTTCCATCCGTAACAAGTTCATTGGGAGCAGTTGCCGGAGGGTGCGCTTCTTTCCAGCGATCAATCGCGTCCCGAAGGTAGCGGTAGAAACTCTTGCCTGCAGGAGCTTCGCGAACCAAGCGGGCGATCTGAATTTCGCCCTCAGAGGTCTCTCCGTGCGCTGGAACCAATCGAAGCCCTGGCCAAGAAGTCTTCAAAAAGAAGCTATCCAGCGTCTCCGCGGAGTGATCCGTGTACGGCGCCTCCTCAGACTGGAAGAGGCCCGCGAAGTCCACCATCGATGGCGTTTCTTCAGTAGGCATTTGAGACAACCCCTCACCGCCTACAAAGTAAAGTGTGATCGTGCTCTGCGGGTCCGCATCCATCACGCCAACACGCATTCCGTAATGTAGGCTCAGGTACTGTGCGAAATGTGCAGCGCTAAGACTCTTGGCCGTGCCGCCCTTTTGGCTGGCGAATGAAATGACTGGAAGCGGATCGCCGGGCTTGCGCCACGCAAGATAGTCAAAAGGACGCTTTGCAGACGCCGCCATCAAAGCGCGCATATGCATCAGTTCATGAAGGTTGAAGACACGCTCGCGTCCAACGTACTCACCCTTTGGAAAGTCGTCGTTACCATTCGCGAACTTGGTCAAGTATTGGCTGCTGACGTTCAAGAAGCGAGCGCACTGTCGCATCGACCAAGTGCGCTTGATACGATGGCGCAGCGTCAACTCTTTGTTGACGGCGACCATTGTGCGCTCCAAGCCTCGTGACAGGTCGGTCAAAAACTGTTCTAGACTTCCGCTCATATCGCTGCCCCGACTTCGGTTGACTCCGAGTTCGACTCGTTTCGCCACTCATAGTAGCACTATTATGGGCGCAATTGGAAGATACCACGCGCCTATCTGAATTTAGGAGTATGATTAAAGG